>JBLIJW010000023.1:0-29645 GCA_047636155.1 Flavobacterium sp.
AATTCCCGAACCAATAAATAATGAAAACGAGTTAATAGAAATAAATTCCACCAAAATTGATGTAGTTTTTGTACCGTTATTGGCTTTTGATTTGCAAGGAAATCGTGTTGGTTATGGAAAAGGATTTTATGATAAATTCTTAGCCAATTGCAAACCAACAACTATTAAAATTGGTATTTCTTTTTTTGAAGCTGAAGAAAAAATATCGGATGTTTTTGCTAAAGATGTAAAATTAGATTATTGCATTACTCCAGAAAAAGTGTATTCTTTTATCTAGGAAATTCGTCTGGTTCTACATTATCCGAATAAGTTACATGTGCTTGTGGTTTTGCCGGATTAAATGCTCTTTTGTTAAATACAATTAAAATACCAACACCAACAGAAATTGCAAAATCTGCAATATTAAAAATTGCGTTAAAAAAACGAAAATCTTGTCCGCCAATTATCGGCATCCAAGAAGGCCAAGAACCGTTGTAAATAGGAAAATAAAACATATCTACCACTTTGCCGTGAAACCAAGTTCCGTAACCTTGTTCTGGCATCATTCGAGCCAATTGTGTTGTCGTACTTTCGGTAAAAAACTGACCATAAAAAACGGAATCAAGAATATTTCCTAAAGCGCCGGCAAAAATTAAAGCAATGGCAACATTAAGATATACAGAAGTTCTTCTTCTTGATGTATCCCAAAGCCAATATCCAATTCCTGAAACCGCTAAAATTCTGAAAAGAGTAAGAATTAATTTACCATGTTGACCAGGAATAACTGTTCCCCAAGCCATTCCTTCGTTTTCAATAAAATTAATTTTAAACCAACTCAAGACTTCAACTTCTTGTCCGTAATAAAAATTAGTTTTTATAAATATCTTAGAAAATTGATCTAAAATTAATACAAACAATATTAAAAATACCGAACTACTTAATCTCATTGGTTTGTTTTTTGATGTGTCAAAAGTACTATTTTTTTTTAAAAAAAATGCTCCTAATAATTTAGGAGCGTTTTTTTTTTAGGTTTAAGCTAATTTTATCTTTGTAGATTTTTAGCTTCTATACTCATTGTAGCGTGTGGAACAATTCTTAAACGCTCTTTACTAATAAGCTTACCAGTAACTTTACAAGTTCCGTAAGTTTTATTCTCTACACGGAATAAAGCATTTTTTAAATCCCGAATAAACTTTTCTTGGCGAATTGCCAATTGCGAATTAGCTTCTTTACTCATTGACTCACTTCCTTCTTCAAAAGCTTTAAATGTTGGTGACGTATCGTCTGTACCATTATTTAAATCGTTCATGTAGGCGCTTTTAATCAAATCTAAATCTGCTTGTGCTTTATGAATTTTATTCAAAATAATTTCTTTAAACTCAGCTAAATCTGCGTCTGAGTATCTTGCAATTTCATCTATCATTTTGGTTTATTTTGTTATTAATATTTTAGTTGTTACCTCATCAAACTCAATACTTATTCCATCTTTTAAATTTGCATCAAACTGCAATACTTCTGTTAAAGTTTCAGACATTATGTAGGTTCGATTTGCTTGTATTGCTTTTTCTAAACCTTCACTTGTTTGTATCGTTACTTTAATTTTGTCTGTAACTTCAAAACCAGAGTCTTTTCTAAGGTTTTGAATTCTGTTGACTAATTCTCTAGCGATGCCTTCTTCTATCAATTCTTCAGACAATGTAATATCAAGCGCAACAGTTATTCCGTTGGCATTTGCAACTAACCAACCGGGAATATCTTGTGTGGTTATTTCTACATCTTCTGAAGTTAAAGTTATGGTATTTTCTTGAATTTCAATATTTATATTTCCTTGTGACTCTAATTGGGCAATTTGCTCTTGATTAAATTTTTGTATCTCTTTGGATATCAAACCTATATCCTTCCCAAAACGCGGTCCAAGTGCTTTAAAATTTGGCTTAATTTGCTTTACTAAAATATCCGAAACATCGCTTAAAAGATGTATTTCTTTCACGTTAACTTCTGCTTTTATTAGATCAGAAACAGACTCAATTTCCTCTCTTTGTTTCTCGTCAAGTACCGGAATCATTACCTTTTGTAATGGTTGGCGTACCTTTATCATTTCTTTTTTACGTAGTGATAAAACCAGAGAAGAAACGGTTTGTGCTTTTAGCATTCTGCTTTCTAATGATTTATCAACATATTTTTCAACAAATTGAGGGAAATCTGCAAGGTGTACACTTTCAAAATTCTCTGTATTTGTGGCTGTTGTTAAATCACGATATAATTGATCCATATAGAAAGGAGCAATTGGCGCAGAAAGCTTGGTAATGGTTAGCAAACAAGTATATAATGTTTGATATGCTGCTATTTTATCTTCTTGATAATCGCCTTTCCAGAAACGACGTCTGCACAAACGCACGTACCAATTGCTTAAATTTTCTTGTACAAAATAAGAAATGTCTCTAGCTGCTTTTGTAGGTTCGTAGTCGGCATAATAGCTGTCTACATTTTTAATTAAAGTCTGCAATTCAGATAAAATCCAACGATCAATTTCTGGCCTATTTTCTAGCGGAATTTCTGCTTCAGCATAAGTAAAACCGTCAATATTAGCATACAAGCTAAAAAACGAATAGGTATTGTATAACGTTCCGAAAAACTTTCGTCGAACCTCAGCAATTCCTTCAATATCAAATTTTAAATTATCCCAAGGGTTTGCATTAGAAATCATGTACCAACGTGTTGCATCTGCACCATATTCTGACAAGGTTTCAAAAGGATCGGCTGCATTTCCTAAACGTTTGGACATTTTTTGTCCGTTTTTATCCAAAACTAATCCGTTAGAAACAACATTTTTGAAGGCTATTTTATCAAATACTAAAGTTCCGATGGCATGTAGTGTATAAAACCAACCGCGGGTTTGATCTACTCCTTCTGCAATAAAATCTGCGGGGAAATCTTGATTATTATCAATTTTTTCTTTGTTTTCAAACGGATAATGCCATTGCGCATATGGCATGGATCCGGAATCGAACCAAACATCAATTAAATCGCTCTCGCGTTTCATTGGTTTTCCTGTGGCAGAAACTAGGATTATACTATCCACTACATTTTTATGTAAATCAACTAAATCATAGTTCTCTTCTGTCATGTTTCCGATTTCAAATCCTTCAAACGGATTTTCTTTCTGGATTCCAGCGGCAATAGATTTTTCGATTTCGTTATATAATTCTTCTACAGAACCAATTAATATTTCTTCTGTACCTTCTTCATTTCTCCAAATTGGCAACGGAATTCCCCAATAACGAGAACGGGATAAGTTCCAATCGTTGGCATTTTTAAGCCAATTCCCAAAACGCCCTTCGCCAGTTGCTTTTGGTTTCCAGTTAATGGTTTCATTTAAATCAAACATTCTATCCTTGATTTCGGTTACTTTAATAAACCATGAATCTAAAGGATAATATAAAATTGGCTTATCTGTTCTCCAACAATGCGGATAACTGTGTACATATTTTTCGACTTTAAAAGCCTTATTTTCTTCTTTTAATTGAATAGCAATGTCTACATCTGCAGATCGTTCTGGTGCTTCGCCTTCAATAAAATATTCGTTTTTAACATATTTACCAGAAAGATTTCCTAAACCTTGAACAAATTTTCCTTGTAAATCTACCAATGGTACCGGATTTCCTTTGTCGTCTAAAACTAGCATTGGTGGAATTTCTGGTATTGCATCTTTGGCAACCTTGGCATCATCTGCCCCAAAAGTTGGCGCTGTATGCACAATTCCTGTTCCGTCTTCTGTAGTAACAAAATCTCCTGCAATTACTCTAAAAGCATTTTCTGCATTTTGATACGGAAGAACTAATTTCATTAATTGTTCGTATCGGATTCCGACTAAATCAACACCTTTAAATTCTTTTAAAACTTGGTACGGAATTTTTTTATCGCCTTCTTTAAAATTTTCAAAATCATGTGCTTCAGAAGATTCAAAAAAACCTTTACCAAACTGCTTTCCAACTAAGTTTTTAGCTAAAATTACTTTACTTGGTCTGAAGGTATATTGATTAAAGGTTTCAACTAGAACATAGTCGATTTTTGGACCAACGGTTAATGCCGTATTAGATGGCAAAGTCCAAGGTGTTGTCGTCCAAGCTAAAATATAAACCTCATCAAAATCTTGTAAAAAATCAGGCAAACTGTTTTTAATCGCTTTGAATTGAGCGACTACCGTTGTGTCTGTTACATCACGATAACTGCCAGGTTGGTTTACCTCGTGCGAAGACAAACCTGTACCTGCTTTTGGTGAATAAGGCTGAATTGTGTAGCCTTTGTATAGTAAATCTTTATTGTAAATTTGTTTCAACAACCACCAAACAGTTTCCATGTATTTGGATTTGTAGGTAACATATGGATCGTCCATATCTACCCAATATCCCATTTTTTCGGTCAAGTCGTTCCAAACATCTGTATAACGCATTACCGTTTTTTTACATGCTTCGTTATATTCTTCGACTGAAATGGTTTTGCCGATGTCTTCTTTGGTAATTCCTAATTCTTTTTCAGTTCCTAACTCAACTGGTAAACCATGAGTATCCCAACCTGCTTTTCTTTTTACCTGAAATCCTTTTTGCGTTTTGTATCTGCAAAAAATATCTTTGATAGCTCGTGCCATCACGTGATGAATTCCTGGTAAACCATTTGCAGATGGCGGACCTTCAAAAAACACATACGGAGTTGCTCCTTCTCGCGAAGTTACCGATTGTTCAAATATCTTTTCTTTTTTCCAAAATTCAAGAACTTCTGTTGCTATTACTGGCAAATTAAGCCCTTTGTATTCTGTAAATTTCGTGCTCATTATTTGGATTTCTTTTTTCGAATTGCGAAAGTAAGGAATTTTGATTAATTGACATGCAGAAACCAAAAAAGTACGAATAAATTAAGTTTTTATTTTGTTTAATAGTCTTATTTATAAAACTTTGTTCGACTTTGTTCGACTTTGTTCGACTTTGTTGATATGATTTCCATATTAGTTTTACATTTCTAATCCGATTGTATAAATTGTGTTTTTTTATATGATTTACTCTAATGTTTCTAATCGAAAATTTGCTTTATAATAGCGACCGAAATAGGTTTTTTAAATCCATTAATATGCAAAGTAAAGTATTGAAAAATTATTTCAAGAATTAGGTATCTTTCCTCTTTAGAAAATATAGATTCTGTATTAGAAAGTGGAAGTGAAAGTAACCTTTTAAACAAATTAGTGTTTTGTAAAGAAATTGCATGCTCACTCAAAGAAGGTACAAACTTTCCTTGCAATAAATCAAAAAAGTCCAAATGACTATTCTCATTATCAGGATAAAATCCAAAGAATTTTGTGAGTTGTAAAATAAATAATAAATGAAAGTTTGCAAACCTATCATGACTATCTAACCATTCTAAAGAAGTAGTTAAAAAAAGAAATAAATCTTCGTTTTTTTCTTCTTCTTGTATGCAATTACAAAGCATTTCTGACAAAAACAAAACCATAGTACTTTTGTAAATATTTGTAGGTATTGTAGTGTACGGAATTGCAGTTTTAATTTCTTTAAAATACTCTAAAGTTCCTTTGTTTTTATGATTTGCTTCAATCTCTAAAATAGTCATTGGCTGAAAGTAGGCCATTTTTTGATTGCTTTTTTTGGAAGAAAATGCAGTCGGAACAAAATAGGTTTTAAGTCCATCCGTTAAGGTAAAACACTTTACAATTAAACTTTTTTCTTGATATTTTGTTGCCTTAAGAACTATGGCATTGGTTTTAACTAACATTTTTTAGTTGTGTGTTGTAAATTACCGGTTACTACTATTGGGCGTTGAACTTTGGAATTCAAAATAATTATGTCAAATATCAAACCTATCTAATTATCATTAATTTCTTAACGGTGGTATCTAATCCATCTTGTGAAGATATCAAAATTAAATAAACTCCAGACGCGACTTTGTATTTTCCAAAAGCATAAGTATCCCATTCAATAGTTCCTCCTTCTGAGGTGGTTTCAAAAACTAAATTACCTTCAATATCTGTTATTTTTATAACCGCTTTTGTAGTAAGATTCGCAATTTTTACCGTTCCTGAAAAATTTGGTCTAACCGGGTTTGGATAAGCATAAACATTAGCCAAGGAATCGCTTGGTGCAGTCGCCGTTCCTTTAAAACTAACCAATCCTCTATCTGATGCAAAAAAAACTTCACCCGTTACACTATCAATTTCTATGTCATTTATTGTATTGCTAGGAAGTGGGGAATTGTCTTTGGTAAATTGAAATATGGTTTCTTGTCCGTTTGGTGACACCAAAAAAACACCTCCTCCTGCAGTTGAAACCCACTTTCTGTTGGCACCATCTACAGCAATATCTAATATAAACTGTTGAAAAAATAATTCTTGTGCCAAACCGTTTTCTTCAATTATAATAGCACGTGATTTTAATTCGGTTTCTGACACAAATTGATCTATGCTCGATATAATTCGTAAACCTAAACCAGTACCAATCCAAAGTTGGTTCCTATTATCTATAGCCAAACAGCGAATATCTAATGAAGGTAAATTACCGTCTACATCGTTTTGAACTAAAACAGACTTATTTAAGGTTTCATTAAATGCTACTAAACCATTTCTTTGGGTTGGTAACCATTTGGTGTTGTTTTTATCAACTACAAGCAAACCATAGCTTTCTGTCAATGTTTCTGGTATTATAGAACTCAAATCATACGATTGCCATTGGTTATTAGTTCGCAATACTTTTAACCCTTTTTTTACAAAAGAGTTCGTCATCCATAAATTACCATCGCGATCGTAAGCCGGACCATTTATTCTTTGATCGTTGGTTACAACTCCGGGTTGACTTGGATCTACTAGCGATTCAATTCCGTCATTACCGGTATTTGTTTTATCAAATAATTGCGTTGGAATTTCATTTTCTACCTTTAATAATCCCGAAAAATAGGAAGCAACAAAAAAATCTTTTGGTCTGTTTGGCTTAAACACAATGTTAGAAAGTGCTCTTGCTCCTAACAAATCAGAGTAAGGAAGCAAGCTCCAACCTTCTGAAGTTGTAAATTTATTTATAGGAAATTGTCCTGGAATAGGATTGTATGGATTGTAACCTCTGTCGTAACCTCCATAAATTGCATATAAAGCTACGGTATTTTTTCTTACTCTAAAAATAGAATTCAAGATTGGACCATTTGGCATTATAAAATTAAAATTATTAGGATTTGCCAAGGAAGCAGATACAATTCCGTTTTCATTAGTTCCTATATAAACAATTCCGTTTATAACCGTTGCGCATGTAAATGTAACTGCAACATCGGTAATTTGATTATTTTGTATCAAGGCAACCTGCTGTAAAGATGTATTATAAATTCGGACAGAATTTGCATTACAAAATATGGCAAAATCGCCAAAAACTCGACCATCTAAAGCAGCGCTTCCTAAATTGCCGAATTCAACTGCAGTGTTTCCGTTAAAACGATATACTCTTCCATTGTTATTTGCAGCAATTAATTGGGAATTAAATACATCAATAGTATTCCAAGAACCTGAGTCAAAAGTTAGCCATTGGTTGAAATCGACTAAATTCGGACTAGCAATATTGGCTCTTTTAATACCTTGACTATCTGTGACCGCAAAGATTTCACCATTAAAAATTGCAGTTTGCTTTACTTTTAAAGAACCACCATTAGATCCAATAAAATAACTGTCTCCAAATTCTTGAGAAGTTAAATCAAATACTGAAATACCGTAATCACAGGAAAGATACAACTTGCCTTCCAATTCTAAAAAGTGGTTGATTCTTTTTATAAATGGAGAAACCGGAATTTCTTCTACAATACCATTTTTAATATTAATAGAATTGTTTGTATTTATAACTAATAATAATCCGTTGACATTACCAACAAAAAGCTGGCCATTACTAGCTCTAAAAACAGATGAAATCTCGTCTGATTTTAATCCGTTAACGGTATTTATTGTGTTTAATTCGTTGGTGTTTAAGTTTTTTAAAAACAATGCATTTTCTGAAGCAGCAAAAAGAGTACCAGTTGATTCTGCAATATCTCGCACTAAATTATAGGAGAAATATCCTTGCCATTGTAAATTAGTTTGCCCTTGGACAGAACAAAATAGGAAGAAGAACAAAATTGCACAAATATTTTTAACCATAGCGAAGTAAAATGCAAATATAATATAAAACGTAAAAAGGAGTTTAAAAGTATAGCAAAAGAAAAAGCCCTTTTTTCTATACCAGAAAAAAGGGCTTAATTATTTTATAAAGATGTAATTACACAATTCCTTGAGCTAGCATTGCATCTGCTACTTTTACGAAACCAGCAATATTTGCGCCTTTTACATAATCAATAAATCCGTTTTCTTCTGTACCATAAGTAACACAAGATTCGTGAATATCTGACATAATTCTTTTTAATTTTTCATCTACTTCTTCTGCTGTCCAGTTTAAACGTAAAGAGTTTTGAGACATTTCTAAACCAGAAGTTGCTACACCACCGGCATTAGCTGCTTTTCCTGGGGCAAAAAGAATTTTTGCTTTTAAAAATGCAGTCACAGCTTCTGGTGTACTTGGCATGTTTGCACCTTCTGCAACACAAATACACCCGTTTGTAACTAAAGCATTCGCATCTTCTTCGTTCAATTCGTTTTGAGTTGCGCAAGGTAAGGCAACATCACAAGTTACTTCCCAAGGTCTTTTACCTTCAACAAATTTTGCGTTAGGATATTTTTTAACATACTCTGAAATTCTGTCGTAGTTTACGTTTTTAATTTCCATTACATGTGCTAGTTTATCCTCATCAATTCCGTAAGCATCATAAATGTAACCAGAAGAATCAGACATTGTAACCACTTTTGCGCCTAATTCTGTAGCTTTTTGAACGGCGTATTGCGCTACGTTTCCAGAACCAGAAACAACTACTGTTTTGTTTTTGAAAGAGTCTTTTTTAGTATTTAGCATGCTTTGTGCAAAATATACGGTACCAAATCCTGTTGCTTCTGGACGAATTAAAGAACCTCCAAAAGAAATTCCTTTTCCTGTTAAAACACCAGTAAATTCGTTGCGCAATCTTTTGTATTGACCAAACATAAAACCAACTTCTCTACCACCAACTCCTATATCTCCGGCTGGAACATCTGTATTTGCGCCAATGTGTCTAGATAATTCTGTCATAAAACTTTGACAAAATTTCATTATTTCGTTATCTGATTTTCCTTTCGGATCGAAATCTGCTCCACCTTTTCCTCCACCCATTGGCAGAGTTGTCAAGCTGTTTTTAAATGTTTGCTCAAAAGCTAAAAATTTAAGAATACTTAAATTAACCGATGGATGAAAACGAATTCCTCCTTTGTATGGACCGATTGCAGAATTCATTTGAATACGATATCCGCGATTAACTTGTGTTGTACCAGCATCGTCAAGCCATACTACACGAAACATAATAACGCGTTCTGGCTCTACCATTCGCTCTAAGAGCATTTTATTTTGGTATTTTTTATTTTGCTCTATAAACGGAATAACCGTTTCTGCAACTTCGGTTACAGCCTGTAAGAATTCTGTTTCGTTTGGGTTCTTTTTGGCAACCGCATCAATAAAGTCTTTCGTGCTTTGTGACATATTGTAAAAAATATTAATGTTTTGAAATCGTTTTCGTAATTTATGCTACAAAGATACATTTATTACCATAATCGCATTAAAAATTATAATAAATTGAGTAATTTTTATTTTAAAGTGAATATATTGGTTTAAAACGTGCAAATTTGTCATGATTTTAAAACCATTTAGTATTTTTTTCGTAGGTTAATTCACTATTTTTTCGATTTACTTTATTACTTGAATGATGTTTTTATATATTTGCTGCTAAAATGTTTACATACTCAGGGTATTATGTTGAAAACCAAATCTTTACTCCTAACCTTAGTAATGCTTGTTATCTATATTCAAAATTCGAATGCTCAATTCGGATTTTCGCATGAAATAGGTGCAATTGCTGGTCCAGTTGCTTTTCAATCCGATTACGGAGAGAGAAACGATTTTAGCACAAATGCAGGTAATACTGGTTTTGGTATTGGAATTATTCATTATTTGAATTTTTCATACAAGGCAGAATGTAATTGTTATACACCAGAAACTTATTTCAACGACCACTTCAAGTTAAGAAGTGAATTATCTTATAATAAGACTAATTTACGGCATTTCGGACAATATGTTGCGCCAACAAAAACATCGTTAATTGCAACACAACTAAAAGCAATGCGCGGCAGTACTGAAGTAACTAATATTGGAATGCAATTAGAATTTTTTCCTTGGAGTATTCGAGATTTTACTGCAACTATTGGAAGTTTTGCACCGTTTGTAAGTTTAGGTGGTCAATATAGTTTTTATAGACCCAAAGCTTCCTCATTAATTGGTCCAGGATTAGGTGAATTAGCAACTGTAACACCTATTAAATATATCGATGCATTTGACACTCGTGGCGGAACTACATGGTCAATTGTTTCTAGTGTTGGTGTTCGATATAAATTAACTCCATTATCTGATTTAATGCTAGATTTACGATTTCAATATTACTTTTCTAATTGGGTAGATGGATTAAGTCCTGATCCTAGAATATATACTGAAAACAGAGCAAACGATTGGAATGGATGGTTTAATTTTGGATATATTTACTATCTACAATAAATCGATAAACAACAATAAAAAAACCCGAAGCACAAACTTCGGGTTTTTTATTACTCTATATTTTATGATTATGCCAATGCACGCTCTAAATCAGAAAGTAAGTCTTCAGCATCTTCAATACCTACACTTAATCTAACTAAATCGTCTGTAATACCTATTTCTTTTCTCTTGTCTTCTGGTATGGATGCGTGTGTCATTAACGCCGGATGATTAGCCAAAGACTCAACTCCTCCTAGAGATTCTGCCAAAGTAAATACTTTAACTTTTTCTAAAAACTCAATTGCATCTTCTTTTTTACCTGATTTAAAAGTAAAAGAAACCATTCCGCCATAACCATTTTTCATTTGCTTCTTAGCAATTTCATGGCTCGGGTGACTTGGCAAACCTGCATAATATACTGTCGCAACTGCTGGATGATTATTTAAATACTCTGCAACTTTTGCTCCATTTTCGCAATGTCTTTGAACGCGTAAGCTTAATGTTTTAATTCCGCGTAAAACTAAAAAACTATCCATTGGACCAAGAGTTGCACCAGATGCAAATTGTTGAAAATGTAATTTTTCACCCAATTCTTTATCTTTAATAACCAAGGCGCCAGCTATCACATCGGAATGTCCACCAAGATATTTGGTAGCAGAATGCATTACAACATCTGCACCCAAATCCAAAGGTCTTTGTAAATAAGGAGTAGCAAAAGTATTATCTACAGCAAATAATATTTTGTATTTTTTTGTGATTTTAGCAATTTCGGCAATATCTGCCAACTTCATCAAAGGATTGGTTGGTGTTTCTACCCAAATAAGTTTGGTGTTTTCGTTAATTAACGACTCTACTTTTTGTAAATCGTTCATATCAATGAAATGAAATTTTATTCCAGAGTCCTTGAATATTCTCGTAAACATTCTATACGTTCCGCCATACAAATCATCCATTGCAATAATTTCATCGCCAGATTTAAATAGCCTTATTAAACAATCGGTTGCTGCTAAACCAGAAGAAAATGCCAAGCCTTTTGCGCCATTCTCTATACTTGCTAAAGAATTTTCTAAAGCAGATCTTGTAGGATTTGCAGCTCTAGAATATTCATAATCTGGATTTATGGGTTTACCTGGACTAGATTGAACAAAGGTAGATGTTTGATAAACAGGCGGCATTACTGCACCAGTTGCAGGATCATGATGTTGCCCGCCGTGAATAACTTTAGTATTAAATTTCATATAGTATTCTTAAATTAAAATTTGATAATTCACAAAGATAAGAGATTGGCTTTGGGCAAAAAAAAGTTCACACCTAAAGTTTTCTTAAACAAATTTTCTTATTTGTAAAACAATTCCTAAATGAATGCCTTCGTGAATATTATTAAACTCTGTTGCCTGTTTTGCGTTTTCTAGTAAAAATCCGGTGGCTTTAGTGGTATATAATTGGTATTTTTTAAAAACCTTAGATTTAAAATCCTTTTCTAGAACGTCTACGGTCTCTAAAAGCATTTTTTGAATTTGATTAATTTCTTCTTCTGAAGTTTGACCTGTTGGTTTAGTACCGTTACGATACAAATTTATAAAGTCATCTAACAAAACTCCTTTTAAACCAGATAATTCATATATCAAAATTTGTTGTGTTGCTAAGGCATGGCCAATGTTCCAAATTATATTATTAGAGAATCCGGTCGGAATAGTATTTAATTGATTGGCCGAGTAATTCTCAATAATTTGAAAAAACTGATATCTTATATTTCGGTTGCATCTAAAAGTAGTTTCCATAATTTATTCGTTTATAAAATCTTCAGTTTTTGGCAAGGCGTTCATAACATCTAAAACAATATTTGGAGTTGGATTTGCCAGTTTTCTTAATTTAGTATCCATCCAAGCGCCATCTACAGAAATTTTTGCGCAAAGTTCGTCTTTTTCATTTGTCAATTCATGAACCAACGTCCAACGCGATGCATCGGTATTTAATTTTGCAATTTTTGTAGTGATAAATATTTGTTGGTTTATTCGAATTTCTTTTCTAAAAATGCATTCTTCTTTAAACAAAATAGGTCCAAGAAAGTTTTCTTGCAAAACTCGAATTGTCAATCCATATTTTTCTAAAATTTCCATACGGTGTTGTGCGCCAAAATCATAATAAACGCTATGACGCACATGAAAATTAGGATCTAAATCTGCCCATCTTAGGGAAAGTTCTTTTGTAAAACTGCTCATTTTATAATTTTTTATCAAAAATACAGATTAAATGTTTGAAATGATTTTCCTTTGCAAAAAATTTAAGACGACATGACTAATAAAATATACTATTTAGCATCTTGTAGCACGTGCAGAAAAATCATTAAATCGTTGCCAAATTCAGATAAGCTAACATTTCACGACATTCGTGAAAACCCAATTACAGAACAAGAGCTGGTTCAATTAAAAGAGCTTTCTAACAGTTACGAAGCTTTATTTAGCAAGAAAGCACAACTATACAAATCACAAGATTTAAAGAATAAAAATTTACAAGAAGACGATTATAAAAAGTACTTGTTAGAGCATTATACTTTTTTAAGCCGACCTGTTGTTGTAATTAATAATACAATTTATATCGGCAACAGTCAAAAAAACATTTTAGAAGTTCAAAAGGTTTTATCCAATGGATAAAAGAACGCTTGCTTTAATTGGCGCCACTTTTGTAGCACTAATATATGGTGCAAATTTTACCATTGCAAAAGACGTTATGCCGGTTTATATGAAACCTTTTGGTTTTATATTTGTTCGCGCTTTAGGCGGAATGCTTTTGTTTTGGATACTTACCTTTTTTGGTCCAAAAGAAAAAATAGCCAAAAAAGATTTTCCGCGAATTATTGCGGCAGCTTTGTTTGGTGTAACCATCAATCAATTGGCATTTTTTAAAGGTTTAAGTTATACTTCACCAATTTCCGCATCGGTTATAATGGTAACCACGCCGATTTTAGTTCTTATTTTATCTGCAATATTGATAAAAGAAAGGATAGAAATTAAAAAAGCTATCGGAATACTAATCGGTCTTGCTGGCACTTTTTTACTAATCTTGTATGGCGAAGAAATAAAATCTAACACCAACCCGTTCTTAGGTAATTTCTTGGTTTTTATTAATGCTTCTGCCTATGGATTGTATTTAATTATAGTAAAAAAACTGGTATCAAAATACCATCCGTTCACATTTGTAAAATGGATTTATACTTTCGGATTTTTATTTGTAATACCATTTGGATACTCTGAATTTACTGAAATTAAATGGCACGAAATTCCGACTTCAATTTATTTTAATATTGGTTTTGTTATAATCGGAACCACATTTTTAGCCTATTTGATTAACCTTTTATCAATGCAACATATTAAACCAACAACAATATCTGTATTCATTTATTTACAGCCACTTTTTGCAACAATAATTGCTGTAAGTTTAAATAAAGACCAACTAACTCCAATAAAATTAGTTTCTGCAGTTTTAATATTTACAGGAGTGTTTTTAGTAACGCAAAAAAAAGTAGTTGGTTCCTAGTTTTTGTTTTTTTAGTTAGATCATAACGACAAATCAAAAAATGCCGATTAATCCTTGTTTTCTGATTACTAATTACTTTTATTATCTTTGAATTCAATTAATACGAAAGAATGATACATTCCATGACGGGTTTTGGTAAAGCAACCCAACAACTAGCATCCAAAAAAATTACTGTCGAAATAAAATCCCTAAATAGTAAAGGATTAGACTTAAATACAAGAATGCCATCTGTTTATCGAGAAATGGAACTGGGTATGCGCAACAAACTTTCTGCCAGATTAGAACGCGGAAAAATTGATTTCTCTTTATATATAGAAGCAACTGGCGAAGAAACTAGTTCAAAAATTAATGTGCCAATTATAAAAGGATATATCGCACAAATGAAAGTTGTATTGCCTCAAGCAGATGAAACCGAATTGATGAAAATGGCAGTAAGAATGCCAGATGCTTTAAAAACAGAACGCGACGAATTGGATCCGAAAGATTGGTTAGAAATAGAAAAAGTAATAGCTGAAGCTTTAGAAAATATATGCAATTTTAGACGTTCAGAAGGTGTTGCTTTAGAAAAAGAATTTTTGCACCGAATCGCAAATATTATGAAATTGATGCAAGACGCTGTTGCCTTTGATTCCGAACGAATTGAAACAGTAAAAACAAGATTACGCACGGCATTAGACGAGTTACAAACCAATGTTGATCAAAGTAGATTCGAGCAAGAATTAATTTTTTATCTTGAAAAATACGATATTACAGAAGAAAAAGTTCGATTAGAAAACCATCTGAATTATTTCATTGAAACATTAGCAGGAACAGAAGCAAACGGAAGAAAGTTAGGTTTTATTACTCAAGAAATGGGAAGAGAAATCAATACAATGGGATCAAAATCTAACCATTCTGAAATGCAAAAATTGGTGGTTCAGATGAAAGACGAGTTAGAAAAAATTAAAGAACAAGTTTTGAACGTGCTTTAGGTTTCAAATTTCCTAAGTACCAAAAAATAGATTACACACAACTACAAATGCAAAAAGGTAAATTATTAGTTTTTTCTGCGCCATCCGGATCAGGAAAAACAACCATAGTAAAACATCTCTTACAACAAGAAGATTTAAATTTAGAATTCTCAGTTTCTTGCACAACACGAGAATCTCGCGGAGAAGAAGTAGATGGTAAAGATTATTATTTTATTTCTTTACGAGAATTTAAAGACCACATTAAGGCCGAAGATTTTGTAGAATGGGAAGAGGTATATCGCGATAACTTTTATGGAACATTAAAAAGTGAAGTGGAACGTATTTGGGCAAAAGGCAAAAATGTAATTTTCGATATTGATGTTGCTGGAGGATTGCGAATTAAAAGCAAATTTCAAACCGAAACGTTAGCGGTTTTCGTAAAACCACCAAGCATTGACGAACTAAAAATTCGACTTAAAAACAGAAGTACCGAAAGCGACGACAAAATAAACATGCGAATTGCAAAAGCATCAGTAGAACTTGCAACTGCACCACAATTTGATACCGTTATTAAAAATTACGATTTAGATATTGCAAAAAAAGATGCATATGAATTGGTGAAAAACTTTTTAGAATAGTATCATCGAAACACAAAATATTAGTGAGGATTTTTGAAAAAAATTATTTCAAACTCTTCCTTATATAACTATAAAGAAAATGAAAATCGGACTATATTTCGGAACCTTTAACCCAATTCACGTTGGGCATTTAATTATTGCCAATCATTTGGCAGAAAATTCAGATTTAGATCAAGTTTGGATGGTCGTAACACCGCATAACCCGTTAAAAAAGAAAAGCACTTTACTAGATGATTTCCATCGATTAGAAATGGTGCATTTAGCCACTAAAGATTTTCCGAAAATAAAACCATCCGACATCGAGTTTAAATTACCACAACCCAGTTATACTGTTACTACTTTGGTGCATTTGTTAGAAAACCACCCTTCGTATGAGTTTGCTTTAATTATGGGTGAAGACAATTTAAATTCATTGCAAAAATGGAAAAACTACGAATACATTTTACAAAACCATTCCATTTATGTGTATCCACGAATTCAAAATTTTGATATCGATGCGCAATTTGTAAACCATCCAAAAATTAAAAAAATCGATGCGCCAATTATTGAAATTTCCTCTACATTTATTCGCGAAAGCATCAAAAACAAAAAAAATATTGCACCAATGTTACCCAAAGAAGTTTGGGAATATGTAGACCATAATTTGTTTTACACCAAATAAGCTAATGCTTAAACACTCTTTTTTATCTTTCTCAAATGAGCCAACTTTTTAAAAATCATATCTTAGAGATTTCCGATGTATCGGATGCTGATTTAGATTATGTTTTATCTCATTTTGTTTTAAAAGAATTTAAGAAAAACGAATTTCTAGTTCACGAAAATCAAACTAATATCTCTGAGTATTTCGTGCTTTCTGGATGCTTAAAATCCTACAATATGGATCAAAATGGCAAAGAACATATTGTGCAATTTGGTCTTCAAAATTGGTGGATTAGCGATTACCAGGCCTACTTTTCCTCTCAAAAGGCAACGCTTTCTATTGATTGTGTAGAAGATTCGCAAGTATTAGAATTAACCTTAGAAAATCGCGAAAAGCTTTGTGCAGAAATGCATACTTTAGAACACTTTTTTAGAGTAAAAACCACAAATGGATATATTGCTTTACAACAGCGTGTATTATCTATTTTAAACAATAATCCGCAAGAAAGATATAATCTTTTGTTATCTCAAAATCCCATACTTTTTCAAAAAGTTCCTAAAAAACTCATCGCATCTTACCTAGGCGTTTCTCGCGAAACCTTAAGTCGTTTTTAAATTAGTGATTTAAGTCACGTTATCGGGTCTAATGGATTTTATACCTTTATATTTTTCTAAAAAACAACAGAATATAATTGTATAACAAAAACTAAAAACCATGAAATACGTAAAACTATTACTTCTTGTACCTTTGTTTTTCGCTTCATGCAAGCAAGAAAACAAATCAGAAATCAGTATAGAAACAGAAAACACAACTTTAAAAAACAATAAAATGAAAAAGGTATTATTTGTATTAACTAGTCATTCAGAACTTGGAAACACCGGAGAAAAAACAGGATTTTGGATAGAAGAATTTGCTGCGCCATACTACGAATTAGCAGATAAAGGTTACGAAATAACAATAGCAACTCCACTTGGCGGACAACCGCCAATTGATCCCAAAAGTGATACAGAAGACGCACAAACAGAAGACACAAAACGTTTTAAATCAGATGCAGATTTGCAGCAAAAATTAGCAACAACACATAAATTATCTGAAGTAAATTCTGCAGATTACGACGCTGTATTTTATCCTGGTGGTCACGGACCATTATGGGATTTAGCAACCGATACAAAATCAATTTCTTTAATCGAATCATTTTACAACGCAAACAAACCAATTGCATTTGTTTGTCATTCACCTGCAGTTTTAAAAGAAGTTAAAACTAAAGATGGCGAATATTTAGTAAAAGGTAAAAAAGTTACAGGATTTTCTAATTCAGAAGAAAAAGCAGTTGGATTAACCGATGTTGTTCCGTTTTTACTAGAGGATGCATTACAAAAAAATGGAGCAATTTACAGCAAAACTGGTGATTGGCAACCATATGCCGTAGAAGATGGATTATTAATAACCGGTCAAAATCCTGCATCGTCTAAATTAGTAGCTCAAAAATTAATGCAACAATTAAAATAAAAAAAATATGAATAATTTCGAATTTTATAATCCAACAAAATATGTGTTTGGTAAAGACCAAACTGAAAAATTATCTAACTTAATTCCATCAGGATCAAAAGTACTTTTAGCCTTTGGTGGAGGAAGTATTAAAAAAAACGGAGTATATGATGACGTTACAAAAGCATTAAAAGATTTTGAAGTTGTTGATTTTGGCGGAATTGAGCCAAATCCTCGTTACGAAACTTTAATGAAAGCAGCTAAAATAATTAAAGACGAAAACATTAATTTCATTCTTGCCGTTGGTGGCGGAAGTGTAATTGATGGCGTTAAATTTATTTCGGCAGCAACGCATTTTGAAGGAAATCCAATGGATATTTTACAGAAAAGAATGCAAATTACAGACGAGCATAAAACTATTCCTTTCGGAACGGTTTTAACTTTACCAGCAACCGGTTCAGAAATGAATTCTGGTGCAGTTGTAACTATTAACGAAACCCAAGAAAAACTGGCTTTTGGTGGTAGCGCAATGTTTCCTCAGTTCTCTATTTGCAATCCAACGGTAATCACATCTTTACCAAAAAAACAAATTCAAAATGGTGTAATCGATGCATTTACGCACGTCATGGAACAATATTTAACGTATCCAACGGATGCTATTTTACAAGATCGTTTTGCAGAATCTATTCTTCAAACGCTGGTAGAAATTGGTCCAAAAGTGGCAGAAAATCCAACAGATTACAAGTTGGCATCAGATTATATGTGGTCGGCAACGATGGCGTTAAACGGATTAATCCAAAAAGGTGTTCCAACCGATTGGGCAACCCACATGATTGGTCACGAACTTACTGCTTTGTACGAAATTGATCACGCCAGAACTTTGGCAATCATCGGTCCAAACTTATATCGTGTAATGTTTGAAACCAAAAAAGACAAATTAGCCCAATATGGCGAACGCGTTTTTGATGTAAAAGGAACAACCGTTGAAGAAAAAGCAAATAACGCCATTGATGCAACCGTTGCTTTTTTCCATAAAATGGGAATGAAAACCAAACTATCTGAAAACACAGACGATTACCAAGAAACCGCAAAATTCATTGTAGACCGTTTCGAGAAAAGAGGTTGGAACGGACTGGGCGAAAAACAAAATATCACCCTTGAAAAAGTAAAAGAAATAGTAGAAATGAGCTACTAATTTCTTATAAAACACTCCAAAAACAAAGGCGTTACAATACTAAAATTGTAACGCCTTTTTTGAAACTTCAAAACAAAATTCTTTCAGAAACTTTATTTTATATCATAACTAACTGCCAGTATAACGCAGTTTATTTTTGTTTATTGTGTTGATTTTCAAAAAATTATAAAAATTTTTACATTCCAACAAAGTCCTTATTTTATTAGCTATTTGGTAACTTTTCCAGCTATACCTTCCAAACTTTTTAAAAAAACCACATTTTTATAGCTTTTCAAAAGCTTCCTTTGGTCGCATTTGCTAATCTAAAAAATCTACCTTTTTTTTTCAAAGGCTTTCCAGTTCTATCTGGGTTATAACATAATTTACAAAATTTCCTAATTTCTCAATAAAAGCGCTATTTTTGTAATTATATTAAATAAACCCATTTAAAAAACTATTAAATGTCAACAATAGCACAACAATTCGGAATGACTGACGCCTTAAAACAACTCGGAATTAAAGAACTAAATAACGGAACATCCACCGGAAATAATTGGTTTGCAAACGGAGAAATAATCGAAAGTTATTCACCAGTAGACGGTCAATTAATCGGAAAAGTAACAACTACCACAGCTGCAGATTATGAAAAAGTTATGCAAGCAGCAACTTCTGCTTTCAAAACATTTAGAGCAATGCCTGCACCACAACGTGGAGAAATTGTTCGTCAATTTGGAAACAAATTACGCGAATTAAAAGAACCACTTGGTAAATTAGTTTCTTACGAAATGGGAAAATCGTTGCAAGAAGGTTACGGAGAAGTTCAGGAAATGATCGATATCTGTGATTTTGCGGTTGGTCTTTCGCGTCAGTTAAACGGACAAACCATTCCATCCGAACGTCCTGGTCATGTTATGCGCGAACAATGGCATTCTATTGGTGTTGTCGGAATAATTTCTGCATTTAATTTTCCGGTTGCTGTTTGGGCTTGGAATACAGCTTTAGCCTGGATTTGTGGTGACGTTTGCGTTTGGAAAGCTTCAGAAAAAGCACCATTATGTTCTGTTGCCTGCCAAAATATTATTGCCGGAATTTTAAAAGAAAACAGCCTTCCGGAAGGAATTTCATCTATAATAAATGGTGATTATAAAGTGGGTGAAATGATGACTACAGATAGCCGAATTCCTTTAATTTCTGCAACTGGTTCAACCAGAATGGGAAGAATTGTTGGAACAACCGTTGCGCAACGATTCGGAAAGTCCTTATTAGAATTAGGAGGAAACAACGCCATAATCATTACACCTACTGCCGATTTAAAAGTAGTTGTTCCTGGCGCTGTTTTTGGCGCTGTTGGAACTGCAGGTCAAAGATGTACCTCAACCAGAAGATTAATTATTCACGAATCGGTTTATGATAAAGTACGCGACGCAATTGTTGGCGCTTACAAACAATTAACCATTGGAAATCCGTTAGATCAAAAAAATCATATTGGTCCATTAATTGACAAAGATGCTGTTGCAACTTATTTAGCTGCGATTGAAACAGCAAAAGCCGAAGGCGGAAAAGTATTGGTTGATGGTGGTGTTCTTTCTGGCGAAGGTTACGAAAGTGGTTGCTATGTAAAGCCAGCAATTATTGAAGCTGAAAATAGTTTTGACATTGTACAACACGAAACTTTTGCACCTGTTTTATATTTAATGAAGTATTCTGGAGAAGTTGAAAATGCTATCGATTTACAAAATGGAGTGGTTCAAGGTTTATCTTCTGCAATTATGACCAACGAATTGAAAGAAGCAGAAAAATTCTTATCCTTTGCGGGATCAGATTGTGGAATTGCTAACGTAAACATCGGAACTTCTGGTGCTGAAATTGGTGGTGCTTTTGGTGGTGAAAAAGAAACTGGTGGCGGAAGAGAATCTGGATCGGATGCATGGAAAGTGTATATGAGACGACAAACAAATACTATAAATTATTCTGATGAATTACCTTTGGCGCAAGGAATTAAATTTGATTTATAAAAGATTAGATACTTTTATAAAAAAGGCAAATCTAAACAAATTTGCCTTTTTTATTTCTCAGAATTTTTAAGTTTGATTACACAGACAAGCAACCTTTCTATCAATTTAGCATCTGATCCAAAAAACAAACCTAATCATGAAAAAATTATTTTTAATCCTTTGTTGTACGCCATTATTGTTGGCAACGACTTGTGAAAACGACGATTTTATTTATTGCACTCTAGAAGCTAAAGCTGGCTTAAATGTTACGGTGATAAACTCGCAAACTAATATCCCAATTGTAGAAGATGTTTCAATAACGGCGCAAGACGGAAGTTATCAAGAAACCTTGGAGTATTTTCCTGGCGGCGAATTTGTTTTTTTTGGAGCTTATGAAAGAATCGGAACGTACATAATTACAGTTATCAAGCCTGGTTTTCAAACTTTTACATCTCAAACAATTACAGTTACAAAAGACGAATGTCATGTAATTCCGGAACAGTTAACTGTGAATTTGGTGCCGAATTAATATGCCATAAATATAAAAAAAGGCATTTTGAAATTTCAGAATGCCTTTTTTAAAACTTTAAAAGTTTGGTAGTGTTTAAGTACTATTTAGTTTTCTTGACATACTGGGTTAAAATAACAATATGTTGGTTTTCCACTCTACCTTCAATATGTTCGGCATTATCCCAAACCAATTTTATATTGTGAACTGCTGTGCCGCGTTTTGCAGTAAAAGTTGCTCCTTTAACATCCAAATCTTTAATTAAAACTACAGAGTCGCCATCGTTTAAAACATTTCCGTTAGAATCTTTATGAATTACTTTACTTTCTTCATCGTCGGCTTCGCCAGTGGCCTTTGCCCAATCAAGATCTTCTTCGCCCAAATACATCATTTCTAACATATCGGTGTTTTTTAAACGTGCATGCATTCGCCAAGAAACAATTTGAACGGGTAAATTTTCATTCCACATACTATCGTTTAACCCGCGCCAATCGTTGGCATTGGTAGTATCAGGATTTTCTATTTGACTTTTTAATGTACTAGAAATTAAAATACAGTTTTCTGGAATATCTTCGGTTTTTGGCTCGACTAAGTAAACTACTAAATTTTCTGTTTCGCCGCTAATTTCGCATTTAGAATTACTTCTATCTTTTAATCTTTTTTCTGTAATTATATTCATTACTCATTTTAAAGATTAAATGCAGCGCCAATTTGAAACGTAAATTGGTTATTCAATCGCTCGTTTTCAACAGCATCGGTTTTGTATTTGGCTAAAGGAAATCCAGTTTCGGTATAAATTCCAAAACCTTCTGTAAAAAAATATCTTGCTCCAACGTGACCGCCAAAATTGCGTAATCCTATACTTAAACCGGGATATAAATCAAATTTATCACTAACGTTTAACACATTACCAATATTAGCATTAAAGCGTGCTCGTGCATCAATACGATCATCAAATTTTGGTTTTCCAAAATCATCCGATACACCTAATAAATATGATGTAGTAAATCCGAAAGAAATATTGGCACCAACACCAAAATCTATAGTTGCGGCAATTCCTGTTCCGTTATCTTGAAAAGATGGACCAACTTGAAATTTTGTATCACCTTTTCCTTTAAAAGCTTGCGAAAAGCCTGAAGAGGTTACTAAAAATACAGCTATTAAAATTGATTTTTTCATAGTATTATTTTTTATTGATGCAAATATAGTAAAAATTGGTTGCGGGATAGGGGTTTGGGGTTCCAAGTTGCGAATTTTGATGCTAGATTGACAATAAAATAATTATTCCTCTGCGACTTCGTAATTTTACGCTTTAGGGCAAAAATAAACGAACAAATAAAAAATAACTTGGCTACTCGAAACCACACACATGTAAAGCTAAGTTACCCGTTTCTTCCATTTTCATTTGGATACAAACTTGGCAAACTATCACTTTGCCAAAATTGTTTGTTATTTACATCTAAAATAGTCAATTTCCCTTTAAAAGCTGCACCTGTATCGACATTCCAGATGTTCGCTTTTTGTACCGGATTGGTTTCTCCAATTCGGGTTATTGGTGTGTGCCCAATATAAACTTCGTTGTATAAAGTAAATCGTTTTGGATAAAATGGACTCGATTTCTCTAAATTTTGATCTAAAGCTAGCGCGGTTTCCCATAATGTTCTGTCCCAATAAAAAAGTTTCGGAAAATATTCATAATCTACGCCATTCATATTGGTGAAACCCGCATGAATATATAATCGGTTTTCACTGTCTAAATAATAGTTTTGTAACGATTTTAAAAATGTAATATGTTCTTTTTTCTTTTCTTCAGAAACTAGCGCATAGGCATCTACAGTTGCTTTCCCACCATGTTTAAACCACATGGGTTCGTTTATTTTTTCGTGTTTTCCTTCTAGCCAAAAACGCAGTAATTCGTCGTGATTGCCTCTTATAAACACACACTTTTGTTGGTTATTTAATTCCATTAAAAAATCTAAAACCTGTGGCGATTGGCTCCAACCATCAACATAATCTCCAAGAAAAATTAAAGTATCAGTTTTTGTAACCGCAGCGCGGTTTAAAACCTGTTTTACTGCTACTAAACCACCGTGAATGTCACCAATTACTAAAGTTCTGATCATTATAAAATATCTTATAAAAACAAAAATAGACTATAATTTTAACATTATTTACACTTTTAACGTAAAACCAACAGCTGTTTAGTAGCCAATGATGATAATTTTTTTTCTTATTGAAAAAATTATTAAAAAAAATTTTCATTCCCGAGAATCGTATTTCATCTTACGCATAATCCGCATTACTTCTTTAAAATTGATATAAACAGAAGTTTGGGAATAATTCTTCAATACGTTTTTAGATTCGATTAATAAATTGCGTGCATCTTCAAAACCGTTCAAATAGCAGATCATTAAAGTAGATGGTAAATTATTTAAATCGTCTATTTCTCTTGCATTTAAAACAACGCCATTTTGCATTTTTATCAGTAAACTTTTATTCGCATTATAAATATGATGCAGCATTTTTCGGTTGTATTGCGGTGGTTCAAATAAAAAGTCGTTTTCCATTTTGTAATACCCATTCTCAAAAAATTGAATGGTTACTTTTTCTAACGGATACAAACTTGTTTGGTCATTTAATCCTAACGGAACATATTCTACAATGGTGAAACTATCGTCATTATATTCAATAGTTACAACATCAAAAGCAGAGTAAAACAATTTTACTTGTTCGTTAATTAATTCAATATCTACTCGGGTGAAATAATTTTGATTTCGAATTCGTTTTAAATTTCCTGCCCAACAAATCACGAAAAGTTCTTTAAAAACTTTGTATTTCGGAGAAATATCTTTGTGTTTCACATTTATAAATTCGATTACACCATCTAAAGTGTAGGCGATGCTGTTACGTGAAATATTTTCTATAGAAATTACAGCTTCTGTATTGGAATAACTAGGTTCTGAGATTGCATCTACTGGCGAAGAATTGCTGCCGCGACGCATAAAAATTTGATTCGCAAAAATAGTATGAATGTTTTTTTTGAAAAACGAAACCCTTGAATTTGGTTTTATAGTTACCAAACCAACAACCCTTTCTTTACTCAAATTAGGAAACGGCACATTGTCGTACTGAATTTTTGGTGCATTCTCTAAATAGGCGTTTACCAAATTCTGAATTCGGCTATCGTCATAAAAATCAGTTCCGACGATTTCATTATCAAAATCTTCAACGCCAACTACTATATAGGAATTATTGGTAGGATTAGAATTAGAAAGCGCGCAAATGTGTTTTAAAAACTTGGCTTTTCCTTCTCTAGAATGCAGATTCAGTTGTCTTTTTTTATCATAAAAACTACTCTCGTCATTATGTGCGAGTAAATTTTTGATTAAAAGACGTTTGTTGATCATTTAGAGCTTCGGGTTTAAAAATTATTTTTTTTAACTCTTCTTTTTAATTCTAAAAAAAATTAATCCACTTTCCGTCCAATACTCGCTTCCCAAATTGCAAACCAATCTTCTAAATCTAAACTTAATTCAATAGCTGTTTGAAGTTGCTTTATTCGTTGCACATTTACAGTTCCTGCAACCGGAATAACTTTGGATGGATGGTGCATTATCCAAGACAATAAAATAGTATCCGATCCTAATTCGTATTTTTTAACCAACGTTGCCAATAATCTTTTTAACCTTCTGGTTTTCTCAGAATCTTCTCTAAAAACCAAACCTAAGGGATTCCAACTCATTGGTGTAATTTCGTGTTTTTGCATAAAATCCAAACTGCCGTCTACCATTGGTTCTAAATGCGTAGCAGAAAATTGAATTTGATTGTAAAAAACAGGCAACTCGGTTTGAACTAATTCGGTTTGGCTATTTGTAAAATTGGAAAGTCCAAAACTTTTTATTTTTCCTTCGTTCATCAATTGCTGTATAACATCTTTAACTTCATCTACTTGCAATAACGGACTTGGTCTGTGCAATAACAAAACATCTAAATAGTCGGTTTGTAAATTTTTAAGCGAATTTTCAACACTCCAAATTATATGTTTTTTAGAATAATCGTAGTGTTTTACTTTAGTTTTACGGTTATCGGCAATAGCCTGAATTCCGCATTTTGAAATTAGTTCTATGTTTTCTCTTTTTATAGAACTGGTTGCGAAAGCTTTTCCAAATTCGGCTTCGGTCGTGTAACCTCCATAAATATCGGCATGGTCAAAACTATGAATTTTGTTTTCAATGCAAACGTGCATTAAACTTTCCATTTCCAAAATACTTAGTTTTTTATCCCAAACTCCCCAATTCATTGTACCAGCAACTATTTTAGATACGTTTACTTTTTTATTTTGTAGGTTCATTTTTAAATATGTTTTTGTTTTTGGTTGTTTTACTTTCCACTTTGGCGTTAAAACTTTAAAATTACTAAAATGAAATCATAAATCATCCTTAAGGAACAGTATATCAAACAACTTTTAACGTCTTGTTAACATCTATTTTATAATAAATAAACCAATTTTGAAATGTTAAAATTTACATCAATTTAATTAGCTGAATAATACCATTATGGAAGAGAATTCTCCAACTTTAGATATCCGAGCAATAAATGAAAAAATAGAAAGAGAAAGTGCTTTTATCGATTTACTTTCCTTAGAAATGAATAAGGTTATTGTTGGACAAAAACACATGGTCGAACGATTATTAATTGGTCTTCTTGGTCAAGGTCACATTTTGTTAGAAGGTGTTCCTGGATTGGCAAAAACCCTAGCCATAAATACCCTTTCACAAGCGGTTCAAGGTAGTTTTAGCCGTATTCAGTTTACGCCAGATTTACTTCCTGCTGACGTGGTTGGTACGATGATTTACAACATGAAAATCAACGAATTTTCTATTAAAAAAGGTCCAATTTTTGCCAACTTTGTTTTAGCCGATGAGATAAATCGTGCTCCAGCTAAAGTACAATCTGCTTTGCTTGAGGCGATGCAGGAAAAACAAGTAACCATTGGCGACACCACTTTTAAATTAGACAAACCATTTTTAGTTTTAGCAACTCAAAATCCAATTGAGCAAGAAGGAACATATCCTTTACCAGAGGCGCAAGTCGATCGTTTTATGCTAAAAACAGTTATTGATTATCCTAAAATGGAAGAAGAACGCATGATAATTCGTCAGAATTTAAAAGGTTCTTATGAAAAAGTAAATGCCGTAGTTTCTGTAGAGCAAATTCTACGTGCACAAGAAGCCGTTCGTGAAGTATATATGGATGAAAAAATTGAAAAGTATATTTTAGATATCATCTTCGCAACCAGAACTCCAGAAAAATACAAACTAGAATCTTTAAAACCTTTAATAAGTTTTGGAGCTTCGCCACGTGGAAGTATCAACCTAGCAACTGCCGCAAAATGTTATGCATTTATCAAGCGTCGTGGTTACGTAATTCCAGAAGATGTACGTGCTGTGGTTCATGATGTATTGCGTCACCGTATCGGAATTACTTACGAAGCGGAAGCAGAAAATGTAACTTCCGTAGATATAATCAATAAAATAGTTAACGAAATTGAAGTACCATAAATTGTCATAAAGCCAAAAGTCCAAATTCGTAATGCCGCGACTTTAAGACATTCGACTAAAAAATGGAAAAAAAAGACCTACTAAAAAAAGTTCGTAAAATAGAAATTAAAACCCGAAGATTGAGCGATCACATCTTTTCGGGAGAATACCATACGTCTTTTAAAGGACGCGGAATGACGTTTTCTGAAGTACGACAATACCAGTTTGGTGATGATGTTCGCGCCATTGATTGGAATGTTACTGCAAGATACAACGAACCTTATGTAAAGGTTTTTGAAGAAGAACGAGAACTAACCATGATGTTGATGGTAGATATTTCTGGTTCTGAAAATTTTGGAACCAAAAGCCAATTAAAAAGTGAAATAGTTACTGAAATTGCTGCAACGATGGCATTTTCTGCAACACAAAACAACGATAAAATCGGACTAATTTTATTTTCTGATCAAATCGAATTGTATTTTCCACCTAAAAAAGGAAAATCGCACGTACTTCGAATCATCCGAGAATTAATTGAATTCCAACCCAAAAGCAATAAGTCTGATTTATCTCAAGCCTTAAAATTTTTATCAAGTACGCAAAAAAAGAAAGCAATTGTCTTTTTAATATCCGATTTTATTGTAGAAGACGATTATGAAAAAACTCTAAAAATTGCAAGCAAAAAACACGACATTACTGGTGTTCGAGTATACGATATTAGAGAAGAAAAAATGCCAAACATCGGAATGGTAGATTTTGTAGATGCGGAAACTAACGAAATAATTACCGTTAACACTAGCTCTGCAAAAACAAGATTAGAATATGAAAAGCACTACAACCAAAAAATTGCTTTTTTTAAAGATGTTTTTTCAAAATGCGGTTCGGGCGTAATCCATAACCGAGTAGACGACAATTATGTCAAAAAATTATTAGGCTATTTTAAATCCCGATAAAATAATCCCCAAGATTTCTTTTACCAATTTATGAAAATCAAATTACACATACTTTTATTTTTTTCAACTAGCCTGCTTTTTGCCCAAAAAGTAAGTTCAACGGTAGATACTACAAAAAATAAAATTGGTGCCGAATTTAAATTGACGCTTAAAGCGGATGTTTTTAAAAACGATAAAGTAGTTTTTCCTAAAGGAAAAATGTTTGGCAATTTAGAGGTTTTAGAAGCCTACAAAACTGATACAGTTATTACAGATGACAAAATGGAATTGGTTAAAAAATACGGATTAACACAATTCGATTCTGGTAAATATACCATTCCCAAACTGAAGATTTTAATTAACGGCAAACCCTATTTATCCGATAGTATTCAGTTAGAAATTGCCAACGTAAAAGTCGATACATTGAAACAAAAAATGTACGACATTAAAGATATTCTTCCTGCAAAGTCTAACTTTAATTGGTGGCCATTAATTATTACTTTATTGGTTTTGGTTACCCTTGGCGGATTTTTGTATTTCTATTTCATCAAAAAGAGAAAACAAAAGCTCGAAGCAGTCTTGTATAAATCCCCAATTGAAAAAGCAACTAGTTTATTGCAATTATTAGAAACCAAAGACTTGCTACAACGCGGAGAAATTAAAGAATACTATTCAGAACTTACCGATATTGTTAGAACCTATATTGAAGAAGAAATAGAAATTCCAGCAATGGAAAGCACTACTTCTGAATTGATTTTGGCTTTAAAAAATGTTGCAAAACGCAAAAAATTAAAGCTTAATAAAGAAACTTTAATTAATTTAGAAAAGGTCTTAAAACAAGCAGATTTAGTAAAATTTGCCAAAGTCCGTCCGTTGGATTTTGAAATTGAAGAGGATAAAAAACGAATCACTTCTGCCGTAGTTAAAATTCATGATGCCATTCCAGAAGAAACAGAAGAAAAGGATGCCTTAACGGAATATAACGAACAACAAAAAGAAATTCTTCGCAAGAAAAAAGAAAAAGTAGCACGCAAGAAAAAAATCATAACCGCAACTGGTTTTGTTACTAGCTTTCTTGTTATTTCTTTTCTTTTTGTAACGGTTGCAAAAGGTTTTGATTATGTTAAAGATGCTGTTTTAGGAAATCACAATAAAGAATTATTAGAAGCAAAATGGCTAAGTAGTGAATACGGTAATCCATCAATCAAGATAGAAACTCCAGAAGTTTTGAAACGATTAGATGCAAACAAAGTTCTTCCTAAAAATGCGATGGCTTTAATTAAAGAAATGCAATTGTTTAATTTCGGTGGTTTAAACGAATCGTTTTCTGTAACAATTGCAACTAAAAAATTCAAGCAAAAAACCGATGTTAATTTAGATCAATTGGCAGACGAATCGGCGAAATTATTAGAATCGCAAGGCGCCACGAATCTAATTTTTAAGCAAGAAGATTATAAAACCACAAAAGGTATTGAAGGTAAAAAGGCATTCGGAACGATGACATTTTTGGATAAAGTTTCCAAATCAAGTCAAAAATTATATTACGAAATGGTGTTTTTTAAACAAGATGGTGGAATCCAACAGATCAC
>JBLIJW010000024.1:0-29629 GCA_047636155.1 Flavobacterium sp.
GAGATTGAAGATGAAATTACTTGTTGGGGTTCAGGTGGAACTGCAAATACTTCTGAGGAAGTTCATATTCCAAAATATGATAAACCATTTTGTACCAATTTGATTAATGGAATTAAGGATAGAAAAGGATTTTTTACTGAGCATTATTCTCACGATGAGAAAAAGGAGTTTTTCAATTTTTTATTAAAACACGAACCTTGATTACTTTTAGACAGTGAACAGAAAGTAAAAATAATTTCAAGTACAAAAGGATATACTCGATCTTGTTGTATGTCTAAATATACTAGTATTTTTATTATAAATCATATAGGTATTGATTTTTCACATGAGGGTAATAATATAGTAAAACGTTTTGGAAAAGTTTTGGAACAAAAATATACTCGTTTTCTTGACTTACAAAAAGCCTAAGCACAAGCAAAAGAAGTAGAAATAGAATTGACATTAGAAAGAGTGCGTGCCAGAACCATGGCCATGCTGCAAAATGATGAATTAAATGCAACTGCTTTAGAAATGTATCGAATTCAAGATGCTAAAATTTAAAATGAAGGCGGAAAAGTCTTGTATTTTGATGGTTACATACAAGTTTCAGGAAATCCAGTTGTAGAAACAAGAAAAGAAGTTTTTCCTGAAGGTTCAGTTTACATTTCAACCGACCAAAATTTTCTTGGTTCTCTTACCGATGTTTTTGCTTGAAGCTAAATCCGCTCATTCCTCTTTTAATTAGGGATTTTCAACCAAATTTTTTAACGTACAGAATATATTGAACCTTAGGTTATGAAACCTATTATAACTAAAATGCTCGCTGATTCACCCGAATTAAAAAAAATTGAAGTTAAAAAAAAAGCTGATTCCTTTTTTGCAGATTACCCAAACGGAATTTAAACTTGGTTTTACAGTAAAAAGAAATACTATAACGAGAAGCATTTATTGTATCCAATTGGCGTAGAAAGATAGAAAACAGTCCCATGAAAAACGATCCACAAAATCAATTAGAAAAATCCTAGGTGTTAGCTTCGGTATTGTATTTTTAGATGTTGGAACTATAAGCGTTGGAATCCGCAGAACTCCTGAGAGTATTGCTTTAATATTTCACAATTTTCAGCTTATTATCGCATCCCTTTTTAGAAAGAATGATACATCATTCTCCCATTTTAATTATATTAAGATTAGTTACAATTGATGAAGTATTAGTTCCATTACAGAATAGAAAATCGGGAAACAGCAAAGTTGGTTTAGAAAAACAAACAAATTTATTCGGCAAAGGCAAAGTAAATTTTTAAGACAATTGGTAGAAAAACGTAAATATTCATATTACAGAATTCATGGAAATAATACAAGTCAAAACTTAAATCATGAAACAAACCAACTACATCATTTGATTTACTTTGTAAAAAAGAAATTTACAATGAGGAAATTACTTTACATACCAATAATTATGTTCGCGGCAATATTCTTGGGCTTTGCAACTACGCAATCAGAAATAGAGCAAGAAGATAAAAAAACAAAAGAGTTTCTTGTTGGTATGACAGACGCAAGATTAATGGACAGAGAAGAAGGTAAACGAGCTGCTGAAAAAGGAACTACAGAAACAGTTCGCTTATATGGCGAAAAAATGATAAAAGACCAAACCTATCTATTACAACAATTACAAGCATTCGCGAAAACAAAACATATAAGTTTACCAACAACAATTAGCGATAAAAAGGCAAACGCTCTAAAAGATTTAAAAGAAAAATCTGGAACAGAATTAGACGAGAAATTCATAAAAATGATTTGTATTGATCATACTCGTGATGTCAAAAAATTAAAAAAAGCATTAAAATCAGAAGATGTAACTGTGGCACAATTTGCGAGCAAACACCTTCCTATGATACAAAATCACTTATCCGAAATAAAACAAATCAAGAAAAACTACAACTAAACTAAAAAATACCAAAGAAATAATTTGAATGGGATTTTTTTATATTTATTTATTACAATTTCCTACCCAAAAACTTCCTCGTTTTCTCCGTCAAAACTGGCAAAAACCATAGAAGGATACGAATCTTGATGAAATATGTTTCCCTTGTTATCAATGGCAATAGCTCCGGCAAAACCATCATATGGTTTCAATTCTTCAAAAGTTTTTTCAAATGCATTTTCCAAAGTAAATCCATCTGTAACTCGTGTAACAATTTTAACTGCAGTAGCATTGCTAACAATATCTTCACCAACTCCAGTTAAACTTACACCACAAAATTGGTTCGCATAATTTCCAGCAACTGTAGCACTATCTGAAACGCGTCCTACAATTTCAAATCCTTTTCCGCCAGTAGATGTGGCAACGGCAATATTTCCATCTTTATCTAAGGCAACACAACCGACCGTTCCAACTCCAGTTCCTGCAAGTTTTGCTTCATATTCTGCTTTTCTTTGGGCAATTTCTGTAGAGAATTCTTCAAATCCGATTTGTCTAGCATAATTTGTTGCTCCTTCGCCACTTAATACGCGATCTTCTTCTAGCAATAATTTTTGAGCAACCTGAACCGGATTTCTAACCTTATCAATGTTAATCACGCCACTGAATTTTTGCGAATTACCATCCATTATAGAAGCACTCATCCTTATTTTTCCGTCACTCTGAATCTGAGAACCAATTCCTGCATTATATAAACTATCATCTTCTAATAAAGAAACAGCATAAACAACAGCTTCCAAAGCAGTATGAAATTTTAAATACGAATAGGCTTCTTTTACAATTCGCAAAAGCGATTCTTGCTTTGCCTTTTTAGTTTCACTATTTGTAAGCGATTCAGAGAAAAATCCTCCGTGTATAATTACTTTCATCAATAATTATTTTAAAAACGATTAAATATATTGCGAAGAATGAATGTGCATTTTAAAAGTTTCTAAATCAAAAGTATCGTGATTACTCATAACGTGCGTTACCAAATGATTTATAGAAATTGGTTGCCCTAATTCAATACTCGTTAAATTAGTATCTTTAACTTCCCTACCATCAACCAAAATAACTAAACCAGAACCAATTGCTTCCATTTTAGTTCCATCCAAAATCAACAAACCGGTATCTTCTCCCAACCCAATTCCTAATAATTTCGGGTTACCAACAACAGATTGAAACAAACGACCAATTCTTCCGCGTTTCACAAAATGAGTATCTATAATAACACCATCAATTAAACCCAAACCACTAGTTATTTTAACTTCACCCTTCAACAAAGCTTCGCTACTACTACCTTGATAAATCATATTTTTACTTGCAGCAGCAGCACCAGCAGAAGTTCCTGCATACACAAAATCAGAATTTAAATATTTGTCAATCAAAATATCATGAAATTTGGTTCCGCCTAAAATAGAAGTCAAACGTAATTGATCTCCACCAGTAAAAAACACGACATCGGCAGCTTTTAATCTTTCTAAAATAGATTCTTCCATTGCTTGTTCGCGCCTTGTAATGTGCATAACATCCACATTTTCACATTTCAAATAAGCCAAAGCCTTTATGTATTCATGGCCAATTTCTAAAGGAATTTTGGATGCAGTTGTAACAATTTCAATTCTCGAATTTTCTTTGAATTTTGCTTCCTGCAAAATACGTTTCAAAATTCCCTCTTCAAAAAAGTTTAAATTCTGAACTGCATTTCTATCAAACTCGGTTTCGGTAAAACTACCTTTATCTATAGCGCCACCAATAATAACTAATTTTCCTTGTATCTTCATAATAGCAAAAGTAAAAAAACTACAAACAATTACCCTAAAAATTTCAATTTCTTTTGGCAGCAGTATTTAAAGGCTTTTTTATAATTGTAATTCCTGCTTCCGTTCTCAATTCTCTTGTTTTCCCAAACAAGAAAGATTTGCACTACATCAGGGCTATTTATAAATGTCTTTAACCTTTATAAAAAATAAATTAAAAAATTTTGACTAAAAATTGGCAACAATACCAATCTAAAAAACTCTTTAATAAATCAATAACAACAATAATTACACAAACAATAAATCTTCTTTAATAAAAAATTGATTTTTAGTAAAATATTTTCTATTTTTAACAAAATAACTAACAAAACACTACAAAATAAGTTGTAATAGTTACTTCCTAAAATAGTGAGTTTCCAATAAAAACTAATTCGTTTAAATTAGTAACTTTAAATCACAAACAAAATAGCACCGAATGAGAATAGAAAAGATACAAGCACTTCGTGGACCAAATATTTGGAGTGTTCAACGAAAAAAGCTTATACAAATGCGCTTAGATTTAGAAGAAATGGAAGAATTTCCTACCGATAAAATTCCAGGTTTTCGAGAAAGAATCGAAGCATTATTACCAACATTAATAGAACATAGATGTTCAGAAGGTTGCCGTGGCGGCTTTTTTTCCAGAGTAGACCGTGGTACTTGGATGGGACATGTTATTGAACATATTGCATTAGAAATTCAAACTCTAGCTGGAATGGAAACTGGTTTTGGGCGTACTCGTGAAACAAAAACTCCTGGAGTTTATAACGTTGTTTTTAGTTACACCGAAGAAAGTGTAGGGATATTTGCTGCAGAAAGTTCTGTTGCAATTGCCCAGGCATTAATCGCAGGAACAGATTATGACCTTGAAGACGACATTCAAAAAATGCGGGAAATTAGAGAACGTGTAAGACTCGGACCGTCTACAGTAAGTATTGTAGAAGAAGCCGTAGCACGAGACATTCCTTGGATTCGCTTAGGGAAAAATTCCCTAATTCAATTAGGTTATGGCGTAAATCAAATGCGTTTTCAAGCAACAATTACCTGCAAAACAAGTAACATTGCCGTGGATATTGCTTGCAATAAAGAAGAAACTAAACGACTTTTGGACTTGGCATCTATACCTGTTGCAAGCGGCGGAATATGTGTAGATAATGAAGATTTAGAAAAAGTTATTGCAAAAATTGGCTATCCAATTGTTATAAAACCTTTAGATGGTAACCACGGAAAAGGTGCATCTATAAACATTAAAAAAATAGAAGATGCAAAAGCCGGTTTACTTTATGCCCAAAACTACAGCCGACGAGTAATAGTCGAAAAATTTATCACTGGTTTTGATTTTAGAGTTTTAGTAATCGACAACAAATTAGTTGCTGCAGCAAAACGTGAACCTGCACATGTGGTAGGAAATGGTTCAAATACTATTCAAGAATTAATAGAAATTACAAACAGCGATCCTAAACGTGGTTACGGACATGAAAATGTTTTAACTCAAATTGATGTAGATCGCGATACCACGGATTTATTAGAAAAATTAAATTATACTTTACAAACTGTTCCAATTTCTGGTGAAACCGTTTATTTAAAATCTACGGCAAATTTAAGTACAGGCGGAACATCTGTTGATGTTACCGATATGATGCATCCAGAAAATATATTTATTTGTGAAAGAATTTCTAGAGTAATTGGTTTAGACGTTTGTGGTGTAGATATTATGGCAGAAAATTTAACCCAACCACTTAAAGAAAATGGTGGCTGCATTCTAGAGGTTAATGCCGCGCCAGGATTTCGAATGCATTTAGCACCTTCAGAAGGATTACCAAGAAATGTAGCCGCACCAGTTATTGATATGTTGTATCCACCAGGAAAAGAAAGTCGTATTCCAATAATTGCTATTACAGGTACAAACGGAAAGACTACCACTACCCGACTTTTGGCACATATCGTAAAAAATAACGGATATAAGGTTGGATTTACGACCTCTGACGGAATTTATGTGCAGAATCACATGATGGAAATTGGCGATACAACCGGACCAATTTCTGCCGAATATATTTTAAAAGATCCAACTGTTGAATTTGCAGTTTTAGAAACTGCTCGTGGCGGAATTCTTCGTTCTGGTTTAGGATTTAGCCGTTGCGATATAGGAATAATTACCAATATTCAAGAAGATCATTTGGGATTGAACGACATCCATTCTTTAGACGATTTAATGCGAGTAAAAGCTACTGTTGTAAAAAGTATCAAAAAAGACGGATGGGCAATTTTAAATGCCGATGACGAATATTGTATGAAAATTGCAAAAGATTTATCCTGCAATATTGCTTATTTCAGTTTGGATGAAGAAAGTGAAACTACTAAAAATTTATGCAAAGAAGGAAAAACAGTCGCTGTATATGAAAATGGTTTTATAACCATCAAAAAAGGCGAATGGAAAATTAGGGTGGATCGAGCAACTTTAGTACCGTTGACACTTGGTGGAAAAGCAAAATTTATGATTGCCAATGTTTTAGCCGCAACCTTAGCAGGATATTTATATGGTTTTAAAACAGAAGGAATTAGTTTTTCTTTACAAACCTTTATCCCAAGTGCTGCGCAAACACCGGGAAGAATGAACATTTTTGAATTTAAAAAGTTTAAAGTATTAATCGATTTTGCACACAATCCTTCAGGTTATTCTGGCGTTGCCGATTATTTAGAAAGTGTAGATGCTTCAAAAAAAATAGGAATTATTGCAGGAGTTGGCGACAGACGAGATGAAGATATAAAAGAATGTGCTAAAATCGCTGCGAAAATGTTTGATCATATAATAATCCGACAAGAAAAACATTTACGCGGACGAACAGAAGAAGAATTAATAGGTCTAATACTAGAAGGTATTGCAGAAAGTGGTAAAAGTATTACCCATGAAATAATACCTAAAGAAGTAGAAGCAATTAAACATGCCATAAATAATGCACAAGAAGGAACGTTTATTGTCGCCTTGAGCGATGTAGTTACTAACGCAATTGGAATTGTTCAAGAATATTTAGACAAAGAAAATAATGGTGTGGTAATTTAAATTTTAATTCTTTATTAAAAAATAGGCTTTTCAAAAAAAATTGAAAAGCCTATTTTTTTTAAATCACAGTGTATTCTTTTTTGCCCGTAAGAAACTGCCATTCTCTAAAAACCAAAAACTGATATAAAAGATAAAACAAATAATCAAAAACCCAAATATCAACAAATAAAGGTTTTTCAAAAATTATATATTCCGTATTTCCAGACAAAAATATGGCAGAACTGCTACTTAAATAAAAAATTAAGCCAAGTGTAAAGTAAAAATAAGGATGTAAATTTTTTAAATTTTTAAATAAAAATAGTATACCATATAAAACTAAAGGCAGCGTTGTTAAACCAATTTCTAATAAATTGAAATGATAATACAAGTTAGGATTGTTTGCATATTGTATGGTTAAAACCCCAATTACTGCTAGTAAAATACCTAATATACTAATCTTTAAAAATCGATTAGAAAAAGGTTGATAGAAAAAAACGCTTAACAGTATAAACTGAACTACAAATACATAATGAGAAAGATAATGATTGGAAAATGGATTAATAAAACCAATGTAATGACAAACCATTTCAATACCAAAAATTGTAGACAAATAAAATGCTATTAATTTGTATTTAAAATCTTTGTTTTTTCTAGACGTCCAAAATAATACAGCATTAATTAGCAAGAAAAACATACCAATAATACTAACAACAAATGGAAATAACATTTGTAACAAAATTTAATTAAACTTGGGGAAGCTATAAATAAAATAGGAAGGTACAGTATTTATTATGATAGTTTGATAATTATGCTTTAAACTACCTTACTCGAATATAGTTTTTTTTTATTAGTTCCCTTTTTTATTTAAAATAAAAATACGATTTTTAAAATACGATTTTTAAAAAATTTAAAAAAACAGAACTATCAAAAAACCTAATGAATTTAACAACTCAGAAAAACATTAAATAAAGGATATATCTAGTTTTATTGGGATGTCGTTTTCACTCTATATCTTTAGAATATTTAGTGCAAGTTGCTATGGCTTTATTGTAAAATAAATAACGGCAATGTCAAGTTTATCAAATTTTATTAAATATAATCTATAGAAGAATGATACAATAATTCTACCAAAACGCATGATAAAAAAAGCATCTTTTATTTTAAGTTTTTTGCTTTTTTTTCTTTGCTGCAGGAAACAATATATTGTTTAAAATTAATCGAAACCCCGGAGAATTTGGATGTAACTCTAATAATGTTGGTTCTTCTCCTACTTGATGACGATAATCTTCTGGATCGTGACCACCAAAAAAAGTAAAAAACCCTTTGCCTAATTGCCCATGAATGTATCGTGCTTCTTCATTTATTTGATTTTCTCCCAAAACCAAAACATTTGACTTTATTAAACTTCTGTCAAACGAGGTGGTTTGTCCCATAAATCCTTTAACTAATTGGGTGTGGTTTTGGCATAACATGGTTGGAATAACATCCCATTTTGCAGAGAAATCCATTAAACTAAAATAATCTTTCTCCATAGGAATTGTTCTTTTCTCTGTCATATCAATATCAGAAAATTCATAACGTTCTGGCCTTCTTTCTAAGATAAAATCTTTAAAGGCAAATGTTTTAGAATAATCTATTTTAGCTTGATAATTAGCATCGCTCGCATCGCCATCAAACATTGGCTCGCAAATATCAAAACCATCTGTTGCCAAAGCGATATCAAAACTATCGGTTGCAGAACACATAGCAAACATAAAACCACCGCCAATTACGAAAGCTTTAATCTTTTTGGCTACTTCAAGTTTTTCTTCAGATACTTTTGAAAACCCAAGCTTGGTCGCCAAATCTTCTGCATCTTTTTTTTGTTCAATATACCATGGCGCATTTCTATAACTGCCATAAAATTTACCAAATTGACCTGTAAAATCTTCATGATGCAAATGCAACCAATCATACAAAATTAACTGGTCAGACAAAACTTCTTCATCATATATTGCAGTAAACGGAATTTCAGCATAAGTCAAAACCATAGTTACAGCGTCATCCCAAGGTTGTTTCCCTTTTGGTGTATAAACCGCAATTTTTGGTGCTTTTTCTAAAACTACAACTTCCATATTTTGTGAAGGTGAAGAAATTTCCTCTAAAATTTGATTCGCATCACCATCCGATAAAATTTCAAAACTCACGTTTCTAATTAGGCATTCTTTTTTAATTTCTTCAGATTCTGGTAAAAGAAAAGAACCGCCACGATAGTTTAATAACCAGCTTGCTTTAAATTTTTTATCTAAACACCAATAGGTTATTCCGTAAGCTTTTAAATGATTTTTTTGAGAAACATCGTCCATGGGAAGCAAAATAAAATTAGCCTTTGCAAAGACAAAACAGAAGAGAAAACCAACGATAAAAAGAGATTTTTTATTCATTATTATTTAATTTTTTACTCTCATAATAAAAGTAAAGCCAAAGTTACGAAAATAGTTAACGGATATGAAAATTAAAAAATCAGGTACAATTGCCTATAAATTGTTTTATTATAAAATTTAAATTTGTAGTGAGCTTTAAATCAAATAACAATGAAAAAAGAAAATATTTTGGATACAAAAGATTGGATAAAGAATTTAGGAATCTTTCAAAAAATTGGAATAGGTTTAATTGTCGCAGTTATTATTATTCATTTTATTATGACAATGCGATTTTTACTGAGCTAAAAACTTCTTATAAAAAAGCATAAAACTAATTGTAGTAACACAACTAATATCACTTAAATGACTTATAATATAATTTTGCTTTTAATAAAACTATTTGTTATTTAAAGAAATAGTATCTAAGGCGACCAGTTTATTTTTAATAGCATACACTACCAAACCAGCTATATTTTTGCATCCCGTTTTTAGCAAAATATTATTACGATGACCTTCCACCGTTCGGCTACTAATAAATAATTTATCTCCAATTTCACTAGAACTCATTTGTTCGCAAATTAATTGTAGTATTTCTGCTTCACGTTTGGTCAAAAAGTCAGAATCTAAATTACTTTTAATACCTCCATTTTGCGTTATCCCTTTTTGAATCACAGAGTAAACCAAATCATCATAATAAAATCCTTTTTCATAAACTTTATTTATGGCAAGCAACATTTTTGCAGGAGTTGCATTTTTAACTATGTAGGTAGAAGCTCCAACTTCAATAATATTAGCAATAAAAGCCTCGGTATTGTAACTTGTTAGTGCAATGATTTTTAAATTAGGGAATTCTTTATTTATTATTTTAGTTGCTTCCACGCCGTTGAGTATTGGCATTTTTAAATCCATTAAAATAACATCCGGAAAATCATGTGTTAATCGCAAATAATTAATAAGTTCTTCTCCTTTTTCTGCTTCAAAGACAACTTCTATATTTTTTTCACTTTGTAGTAAATAAGCTATTCCTTTTCTGAAAAGCACCTCATCATCTACTAAAATTAGTTTAATTTTTTCCATTATTTTAATAATTCAAATTTTAAATAAAAACCGTTATTCTTAGATGATTTTATAACTAAATCACTATTTAAGTACTCTATTCTGGTTTTTATATTACTCATTCCTAATCCTTTAAAGGTCAGGTTTTCTAAATTAAATCCTACACCATCATCGGTGTAACTACATTCTATTTTATCAGGAAAATCTATTAAATTTAGGACCGCATTTTCTGCTTTACCATGTTTAACAGAATTATTTAAAAGCTCTTGATAAATTCTAAAAATATGGGTTTGTTTTGTAATAGTAAAAATATCAAATTTCGCATTTTGATTAAAAGTTACTTTTATTTTTTTTGTCGAATTGTATTCTGCAACTAATTCTTCTAAACCAGCTTGTAATCCAAATTTTTCTAAAACTGGTGGCGATAAATGATGTGCAATTCGCCTAGAACTTTCTAAAGCATTAAAAGTTAGATTTTGATGTTTTCTATAATTTCTTTAGCTTCTGTTTGGCTTAAATTTGGCTTTTCAAGCAAGTGACTGTTTAGATTAACTACGTTTAATTTCGAACTAATGTCATCATGTAAATCTTGTGCAATACGTGCTCTTTCTTCTTCTTGGGTTTGAATATTAGAATATAATAATTCTTTTTGATGCTGAATTTCTTTGTTTTTATTATCAATTTCGGTTTGCAATATTTTTTTTCTGGTAAAATAAACAAACAAAAAAAATACTACGACAAAAAAAAGTATAGCTATTACTATGTAAGAAATTGTTGTTATAATAATGCTTTGAGTTGGTAAAATTTCATTCATAATGTACCTTTTTAATCTGCATTTTATATAATTCAAACAAAATAAAACCCTGATAAACTACATAAAGATAAATATTTAAACTCCATATATTTCTCATTGTACCTTTAGGCAGACTCATTGCAAGATTTCCAGCTAAAAAAATAATCGTGCTTCCAAAAAGATAAATAATTAATCCGATTATTAAATTATAATACTTTTTTTGTTCGGATAACATGTTGTATAAATGAATCAATGCATTTATTATAATTGCAAAAGCAGTTGTACTAATTTCTACATAATTAAAGGTAAAAAACTGTTTAGGATTTAAAATATATGAAACTGCTATTATTAAAGTTACTGCTAATGTACTATAAACAATCCCTTGTTTAATTTTAGTAGAAGGTATCAAATAATAAAAAAATATACTTAAAGTTAAAAATTGCAACCAAAAATAAAAATGAGATATATAAATGTTATTTCTGTGTAATATGGAAGCCATGTACCAACTAATCAATTGCACACAAAACATACAAACACTATAAATACAAAATGCTTTAAATGGAGTGTCGTTTTTTTTGAAACCAATTAAAAGAAAAATAGTATTTACAGCGAGTAAAAAATAACCCAAATATATTCCGAAATGAAACAAATTATTTATTTTAAATTAAATAGTGGACTTTCTAAATCGCAAAAATCTGGACAAGGAGTTGTAAAATCATATATATTTTGGTTATTAGCTTCGTCAATTAAATCTTGTCCTTTATCGTTAACACCAACTAACATTAATTTTTGTTCGCCATTTTCATCTGTTCCAACATACGCCCGAATGTCTTGAACATTAGGTTCTGCTAAAAGCTGAACAAAATCAGCTTGCGGAATTAAAAATGCTTTTATAACATGTAACGGATTTTCTCTCCAGGTGGTTGCCCATTCTTGTGCTTGCTGTAATGTAATTGCGTTTTTTGCCATTATTTTAATAGAGTTTGTAATTGTTTTTGGTAAATTTTGTTTTTATGAAATGATGGTATGCTATGATTGACAATGCAATACATATCGAGAGAAAAAAGCTAACATAAATTAACCTAATTACTTTTTCTATATCCAAAATTTCTACTTTCATGAAACAACGAATTATATTTGGTAAATATCGTTCGTTATTTCTCTTTAAAAAAGGGTAATTCTACGTGTTTTATGTTTATTAAAAAGCGCTTTGTTTAAGATATACTTCTGTTGCGCCCAAACCATATTTTTGATAATTCGCATCTTGAAAACTTATATTTTCATATCGTCCTAATAAGAAATCTAATTCTGCTTTTAAAACTCCTTCACCAACACCATGTATAAAAACGATTTTAGGAATTCTATTTTTTATTGCAAATTCAATATGTCGCTTTGCAGTTTCAGATTGAAGCGTAAGAATATCATAATTAGTCATTCCGCCTTTATTTTTCACTAACTTTTCAATATGTAAATCAAATTCCGGAATTCCGACTGGCTGATTATCTGTTTTAAATTTCGGAACATTTTGCTTTTTTGGCGGATTAACATCTACCATTTTAGATTGCATTGGGTTTTGAGCAATCATCTGTTTAAATTCGGAACTATTTCCGAGCTTTATTAATTCTTTAGAAGTGTATTTTATCAAAAAGCCGTCTGTAGTTTCAACGGTAATTTCGTTTGCATTTACGGCTGTTACTAAACCTTCCATATCGTCGTCAAGAACAGAAACTCGGTCATTTATTTTAAAGGATTCCATCTTTATCTTTTGGGTTTTTACTTGGTACTTTACTCATCAATTTTGCCATTCCAAACATAAATGCAGCAACGCAAACAATAACAACATACACATTTGGATGTTCTTTAGTTTGTTCATAAAAGCCAACAAAAAAGGCTACGATTAATAATGGAAGGACAAATTTAGACATAGTAAATACTTTTATTCAAAAATAGAAAACTTTATAAAGAAATAGGCGTTATTAAAAATAAATTGTAAAATTGTAATGCAATTAATAATAGTATGGAAAAATATATGTTGCCTTGTATGTTCAAATCTTATTTCGGTATAGATTGTATTGGATGCGGAATACAACGATCTGTAGTATTTTTAATACATGGCGAATTTGAAAATGCCTTTTATATGTTTCCTGCAATTTATACCACCATTTTGTTTTTTATGTTAATTGGAATGCATGTTATATCTAATAAATTTAGTTTTCCTAAAATCATTATCGGATTGGCTATTGGCAACGCGTTAATTTTAGTATTTTCGTACCTAATTAAACTTCAACTTATAAACTTAAACTAATTACACTTTATGGAAAATCACAAACTACCCAATGCAACCGCAGTCCTTGTTTTAGGAATATTATCAATCATCACCTGCTGCTGTTATGGAATTGGTATTATTTTTGGAATTATTGCCTTGGCCTTAGCCAGTGGCGATTCTAAACGTTATAATTTACAACCAGAAATTTACACCAACTACAACAACTTAAAAATAGGAAAAGTTTTAGCTATCATCGGCATAGTTTTAAGTGCATTGATGATAATTTTTGCAGTCTGGATAGTTTCTGTAGTTGGTCTAGAAAACTTAGGAAATGAAGAATTAGTTCGCGAACGATTACAAGAATATTTTGGTCAACAATAGAAATTTAAAAAATAAAAAAAACCGTCTAATATTTTAGACGGTTTTTTTTATTTTTAAGAAGATACTTTAATTGCAAAAAAAGCAACGGCACCAATAATAAATAAAATGTATAAACTGAAAATAACTATTATTGAAACTCCCAAAAATTTATGATGGGATTTTAAAGCTACCAATGCTTCTGAAACACTAACAGTATCTTGAGATGCAATACCATTTTTCATTCCGGTTGCATATTTGTACAAATAATAAACAGGAGGAAAATATAAAGCAGCCATAATAATATAAAAAATAGAAAGATAACCTCGAATCATAGCAAAAGGAGAATTGTCTCCTAAACCATCAGGTATTGCACTCATTGCTACCGACATAAAAATACCTACAAGCACCATTAAAGCAATTCCTATAAATCCCATAACAGCCAAAAATAAAGACCATTTTGCACTTCCTAGTAAAGCTTCTTGCCCTTGCCTATCTAAAAATAACCCAGTTTGTGGCGTTTCTGAATAATTATTTTCCATAAATTTTAGTTTGTTTGGTTGTTTTGGTTATTTGTGATTATAAATTATTTTTCAAATTGCTTTAAGGTTTCAATAATAATCGAAATACAATCTAATAATTGCTCTTCATTGATTACTAATGGTGGTGCAAAACGAATAATATTTCCATGCGTTGGTTTTGCTAATAATCCGTTATCTCTTAATTTCATACAAATATTCCAAGCTGTATCACTTTCTTCGGTATCATTGATAACAATAGCATTTAATAAACCTTTTCCTCTTACTAAGGTTGCAATATTGCTAGTTTGGATGAATTCTTCGATTTTTTCTCTAAATATTTTCCCTAATTTTCTAGCATTTTGAGACAAGTTTTCTTCGTTTACAACCTCTAAAGCTGCAATAGCAACAGCTGCTGCAATAGGATTTCCACCAAAAGTAGAACCGTGTTGTCCTGGTTTAATAACATTCATAATTGCATCATTTGCTAAAACCGCAGAAACCGGATATGCACCGCCAGAAAGTGCTTTCCCTAAAATTAATACATCTGGAGTTGCATAAGTTGCTTGGCGTTCGCAAACATTTTCACAAGTACAATTTCCGCAAACGGCTAGCAAAGAACCAGTTCTTGCAATTCCGGTTTGAATTTCATCGGCAATAAAAAGCACATTGTATTTATTACAAAGTTCCTTCGCTTTCATCATATAATCCTCTGCCGGAGTATAAACTCCTGCTTCACCTTGAATTGGTTCAATTAAAAAACCAGCACAATTTGGTGTATTTTTTAAAACTTCTTCTAACGCCGAAATATCATCGTACGGTATTTTGATAAATCCATCCGTATAAGGACCAAAATTTTTACGGGCATTTTCATCATTCGAAAAGGATATTATGGTCGTTGTTCTTCCGTGAAAATTTCCGTCAGCAACAATAATTTGGGCTTGTAATTCGTCAATTCCTTTTTTTTCATAAGCCCATTTTCTGCAAATTTTAATTGCGGTTTCAACTGCTTCTGCACCAGTATTCATTGGCAAAACTTTATCAAAACCAAAATAATTGGTTACAAACTTTTCATAAACGCCTAGCTTATCGTTATAAAAAGCACGGGAAGTTAAAGATAAAGTTTTAGCTTGTTTTGTCATTGCATTTACAATTTTAGGATGACAATGTCCTTGATTTACGGCAGAGTAAGCCGATAAAAAATCGTAGTATTTCTTTCCATCCACATCCCAAACATAAACACCTTCACCTTTTGCTAAAACAACCGGTAACGGATGGTAATTGTGCGCACCATGTTTATCTTCTAAAGCAATGATTTGTTCGGATTTGTTTTTTTCTAAAGTAGTCATGTTTTAAATTTTTAAAAATTTTCAATCTAAAATTCCTTCTTATTCTGGAGAGAAATCATCCTAATAGTAACAAAAGTAGCAAATAAAAGATGGATTTTATGAAGCCTCAATACAAAAAAAGAATTAATCGCCGAATTATAAAAATTGCAGATTAAAAATCCGAATTATTTAATAACTTTTTTAATAACTTATAGTTACCACTATTTCTTTTTTGGGGGTTTTATAGTACATTAGCACCAAATCGTAATTTTACAAATGCAAGAAACAACGCAGTATAACGAAGACAATATTCGATCACTCGATTGGAAAGAACACATCCGAATGCGACCTGGTATGTATATTGGGAAATTGGGTGATGGTTCGTCGCCAGATGATGGAATTTACATTCTTCTTAAGGAGGTTTTAGATAACTGTATTGATGAGTTTGTAATGGGTGCAGGAAAAACGATTGAAGTTACTATAAAAGACAAATTAGTTACTGTTCGAGATTATGGTCGTGGAATTCCGTTAGGAAAAGTAGTCGATGTAGTTTCTAAAATGAATACCGGAGGAAAATACGATTCGAAAGCTTTTAAAAAATCTGTTGGATTAAATGGTGTTGGAACAAAAGCAGTAAATGCACTTTCTCATTTTTTTAGAGTAGAATCTGTTAGAGATAACCAACAAAAAGCCGCAGAGTTTTCTGCAGGAAATTTAGTTTTAGAAGAAGAAATTACCGAATCTACAAAACGTAAAGGAACAAAAGTTTCTTTTAGCGCAGACGAAAGTATTTTCAAAAACTATAAGTACAGAAACGAATATGTCGTTAAAATGCTTAAGAATTATTGCTATTTAAATCGTGGTTTAACAATTTATTACAACGGCGAAAAATATTTTTCAGACAATGGATTAAAAGATTTGTTGGAAGAAAATATTGCCGAAGAAGACATGGTTTATTCTATAATTCATTTAGAAGGAGAAGATATTGAATTAGCAATTACACATAGTAAATCACAATATTCAGAAGAATACCATTCTTTTGTAAACGGACAAAATACCACGCAAGGTGGAACACATTTAGTTGCCTTTCGTGAAGCAATAGTAAAGACAATAAAAGAATTTTACAACAAACCTTTTGAATCGTCTGATATCCGGAAATCAATTGTTTCTGCAATAGCTGTTAAAATAGAAGAACCTATTTTTGAATCGCAAACAAAAACCAAATTAGGATCCAATGATGTTGGACCAAAAGGACCAACAGTTCGTACTTTTGTAAACGATTTTATAAAAACCAAACTAGATAATTTTTTACACAAAAATCCTGAAATTACCGATTTACTATTGCGCAAGATTCTGCAAGCAGAACGCGAACGAAAAGAATTATCGGGAATTAGAAAGTTAGCAAAAGACCGAGCTAAAAAAGCCAATCTTCACAATAAAAAACTACGCGATTGTCGGGTACATTTGATGGATGCAAAAAATCCGAGATGTTTAGAAAGTACACTTTTTATTACTGAAGGAGATTCTGCATCTGGTTCTATCACCAAAAGCCGCGACGTAAACACACAAGCAGTTTTTAGTTTGCGCGGAAAACCACTGAATTCGTACGGAATGTCTAAAAAAATTGTGTATGAAAACGAAGAATTTAATCTGCTTCAAGCAGCCTTAAATATTGAAGAAGATATGGGCGATTTGCGTTACAACAACATTGTAATTGCAACCGATGCCGATGTAGATGGAATGCACATTCGTTTATTATTAATCACTTTCTTTTTACAGTTTTTTCCCGAATTAATCAAAGACGGACATTTATATATTCTTCAAACGCCTCTTTTTAGAGTTCGGAATAAAAAAGAAACCATTTATTGCTATTCAGAACAAGAACGTGTGGATGCCATTGAAAAACTAAAACCAAAGCCAGAAATCACTCGATTTAAAGGTTTAGGAGAAATTTCGCCAGACGAATTCAAACATTTTATTGGTGATAATATTCGTTTAGATCCTGTAATGTTAGATAAAGCAACCTCTATAGAAACCCTGCTTGAATTTTATATGGGAAAAAATACACCAGATAGACAAACCTTTATTATAAATAATTTGAAGGTAGAATTGGATGTAATTGAAAAAGTGTAATTATTGAACTAAAAATAATTTTGTCCTAAATAAATGAAAGACGAAGACGAAGAAAATATAAATCCCGAAGAGGAAAATCAAGAATTAGAAAGTCAAGAAACCGAAGGTTTTGAGGATATTGTTTCTACCGGAAATCATTTTTATGAAAACAATGAAAATCCGGAAGATACGATTACCAAAGTAACCGGTATGTACAAGGATTGGTTTTTAGATTATGCTTCTTACGTTATTTTAGAACGCGCTGTTCCCGCAATTGAAGATGGTTTTAAACCCGTTCAACGCCGTATCATGCATTCTATGAAAGAATTAGACGATGGCCGTTACAACAAAGTAGCGAACATTGTTGGTCATACCATGCAATACCATCCCCATGGAGATGCGAGTATTGGAGATGCAATGGTTCAAATCGGTCAGAAGGAATTGATTATCGATATGCAAGGAAACTGGGGAAATATTCTTACAGGAGATTCTGCAGCTGCATCTCGATATATTGAAGCGCGAATTTCTAAATTAGGTCATGATATTTTATTTTCGCCAAAAATTACAGAATGGGGAACATCGTATGATGGTCGTCGTGCAGAACCAGTAAATTTACCAGTAAAATTTCCGTTACTTTTAGCCCAAGGTGCAGAAGGAATTGCTGTTGGTTTATCCACAAAAGTGCTACCGCATAATTTTAATGAATTAATTGATTCCTCCATAAAAATACTAAAAGAGAAGCCTTTTACAATTTTTCCAGATTTTCCTACCGCAGGAATTGCAGATGTTTCTAATTACAACGATGGTTTGCGTGGCGGACGCGTTCGGGTTCGCGCCAAAATATCACAATTAGACAAACAAACTTTGGTAATTACCCAAATTCCATTTTCTACAAACACCTCAACCTTAATTGACAGTATTTTAAAAGCAAATGAAAAAGGAAAAATTAAGGTTAAAAAAATAGAAGACAACACGGCGGCAGAAGTAGAAATATTAATTCACTTAACACCTGGCATTTCTCCAGATAAAATGATTGATGCTTTGTATGCATTTACAGCTTGCGAAACTTCAATTGCGCCGCTAGGTTGTGTGATTGAAAATAATAAACCATTGTTCATTGGCGTTACCGATATGCTAAAAATTTCGACTAATAGAACAGTAGATTTATTAAAAAGGGAATTAGAAATTCAATTATCAGAATTAGAGAATAAATGGCATTTTTCTACTTTAGAAAAGATTTTTATTCGAGAAGAAATGTACATTGATTTCAAATTATACTCCGATAGAGAAACACTTTATGAGTATTTATATAAAAGTTTTGAACCTTTTAAAAAGGATTTTGTAAGAGAAATTAATGACGACGATTTACAAAAGCTGACACAAATTCCGATGATTCGTATCACCCGATTTGATTCTGACAAAGCAGACGACGCCATTAGCAAGTTAGAAGCAGAAATGGAAGATGTGAAACACCATTTAGCTAACATCATTGACTTTTCTATAGCCTTTTTTACCAAGTTAAAAGAGAAATATGGAAAAGGTAGAGAACGACAAACCGAATTGCGAAGTTTTGAAAATATAGAAGCAACGAAAGTGGTATTGAGAAATACCAAATTATATGTAAATAAAGAAGAAGGTTTTTTTGGAACCGGTTTAAAGAAAGAAGAATATGTTGCAGATTGTTCGGATATTGATGATGTAATTTTATTTCTTAGAGATGGACGAATGATTATTACGAAAGTAGACGAAAAGAAATTTGTAGGAAAAGATATTATACACATTGCAATTTTCGATAAAAATGACAAACGTACTATTTATAATGTAATTTATAGAGACGGAAAAAATGGAGCAGCATTTGTAAAACGCTTTAATGTTTCTAGCATTACAAGAGATAAGGAATATCCGATTTCTCAAGAAAAACCGGGCTCTTTAATTTTGTATTTTTCAGCAAATCCAAACGGAGAAGCAGAAACTGTTACCATTTTGTTGCGTCAAGTTGGTAGCGTTAAAAAATTAAAATGGGATTTAGATTTTACCGATATCCTTATTAAAGGTCGAAGTTCTAAAGGGAATACGGTTACCAAATATCCGATTAAAAAAATCGAATTAAAAGAAAGAGGAATTTCAACCTTGCGACCAAGAAAAATTTGGTTTGACGATATTGTACAACGACTTAATGTAGATGGTCGTGGCGAATTATTAGGCGAGTTTCGTCCGAACGATCGCTTGCTAATAATAAATCAATCGGGGAAATTAAAAACGATAATTCCAGAAATTACGACCCATTTTGACGGAGATATGATTGTATTAGAAAAATGGAATCCGAAAAAGCCAATTTCGACCATATACTATGATGGCGAAAAAGAACGCTATTTTATTAAACGTTTCTTGGTGGAAAATGAAAATAGAGACGAAATTTTTATCACAGAACACGAAAAATCGCAGTTGGAAATAGTCTCTACCGATTGGCGACCAGTTGCCGAATTAATTTTTGCAAAAGTAAAAGGTGTTCAAAAAGAAAATCAAATTATAGATTTAGAGCAATTTATTACCATAAAAGGAATTAAAGCTTTAGGAAATCAAATTACTGCGGATAAATTACGAACCGTTAATTTATTAGAATCTCTTCCGTTCGAAGAACCAGTTGAAGAAGTTGCTGAAGAAATGGAGGTTACAGATGAAAACGATGTATCAGAAGACATAAAAATTGATTTAGATGACGATGGACAAATAGGATTGAGTTTTGAATAATAAAAATCCCGAATTGTAAACCAATTCGGGATTTTTATTTCGATAGAAAATATAAAATTCTCTGTGTTTTAAACTTTTGGTTTCTTTCTCATTTTCATGTTAATAAACTCTACTGCCAAAGAAAAAGCTATTGCAAAATATAGATAGGCTTTTGGTACAACGCCAACATGTTGGCCGGCTAAAGATGCATTAGACAAATGCATGCTTTCTGTAATAAGCATAAAACCTATTAAAATTAAAAAAGCCAAACCAAGAATTTGTATAGAAGGATTTGCATTTACAAAATTACCAACTGGTACGGCAAATAATAGCATAATGCCAACCGAAATTACAACCGCAGTAATCATTATATATAAAGCGCCATCTACTCCATTTGTCATACCTACTGCAGTTAAAATACTGTCTACAGAAAATATTAAATCAATTAATAAAATTTGAATAATTACATTTTTAAAAGATTTTGCTGCCGATGTTTTTAGATTGGTTTTTTCTTCTTCTTTATGATCTACTTTTTCATGTATTTCTTTGGTGCTTTTATAAATTAAGAAAATTCCACCTAAAAATAAAATAATTGCTTGTCCTGTAAAACTAGCACTAAACCAACCCCAATCTACACTAAACCAAGGTGCTTTCATTGCAATTAAAACTGTGATACCAAATAGCAAACCAATACGCATAAACATAGCCAAAAACAAACCAATCTGGGTTGCTTTTTTACGATTTTCTGGCGGTAATTTTCCGGTAACTATAGAGATAAAAATAATATTATCTATACCAAGAATTATTTCTAAAAACGTTAAGGTCAAAAGTGCAATCCATGCGTTTGGATTACTAATTAATTCCATCATATACTGTAGTTGTTAGGTTTTAGATTTATTCTATTCTTGTCGCTTTTCCTATTTGTTTGTTGCTATCGTTTAAATAAGAAAACTCAAAAGTATAGGATTTTTCAGTGGTAGACAACATTCGGATTCCGATTGCTTTTTTTTCTTGCATGTTTTTAGGATGCAATTTTTCTAGAACAAACTCGCAGTCATTCACCCAACGAACGGAAGCCGTATCTGTTTTTCCTTCATAAGTTTCTATTTGCAACTCCTTAGTTCTTTCAAAAATGGTAGTATGTTTTTTACCTTCTATTTCTTGAGTAAAACTGTATTTTCCTGTTTTAAAGTCAGCACAATTTCGGTTTTGTTGAAAGCAAGAAACCAAAGTTGTTGTCAATATTAGGAGTACTAAAATATTTTTCATCTATTGAATTTTATTATTCTTTATCATTAAAAATTCCTTTAACCATTGTTTTTAAGCCATAAAATGCGCAAAACATTCCGCCCAAACATAATGCGCAACCAACAACCAAAACCAAATAATGCCAGTTATTTTGTTTGTTGCTAAAGGCATTATAAATAACCGCCGGACCAATAAACATTTGCGGTACGGCCAATATTAAATATTTTATTCCTTTATTTAATAATACATTATTTGTTGCCATTTTAGTTAATTTTTATTTTGAAATTGTAAAATTATTTAGCAACAGATTCCACTGCTTTTCTTACACTTCCAAATTCTTTTAAAAGTTGCGATGCTTTCTCATAGTTTACGCCAGTTTCTTCCATAATCATTTTTGCTCCGCGAACTACCAACTTATCGTTGCTCAATTGCATGTCGACCATTTTGTTGCCTTTCACCTTTCCTAATCGAATCATTGTAGCGGTTGAAATCATATTTAGTATTAATTTTTGCGCTGTTCCGGCTTTCATTCTTGAACTTCCGGTTACAAATTCTGGTCCGACAACTACATCTATAGGAAAATTGGAAGTTTGAGACAATGGACTTCCTTGATTGCAAGAAATACTTGCCGTTACAATATTATTTTCGTTGCATTTTTGTAAACCGGCAATAACATAAGGCGTAGTTCCTGAAGCTGCAATGCCAATAACTATATCTTTATTTGTGATATTTTGTTCCTGTAAATCAGTCCAAGCTTGGTTGGTATTATCTTCGGCATTTTCTACTGCTTTACGAATGGCAATATCGCCACCGGCAATAATTCCGTTTACTAAATCGAAAGAAACACCAAAAGTCGGCGGACATTCAGATGCGTCAACGATTCCTAATCGACCCGAAGTTCCAGCTCCGATATAAAAAAGTCGGCCGCCATTTTGTAATTTTAAAATTACTTGATTTACTACTTTTTCAATCTGTGGCAAGGCTTTTTCTACTGCAATCGGAACGGTTTTATCTTCGTTATTTATATTTTGCAACAAATCAGAAACAGACATTTTCTCTAAATGTTGGTACTTTGAAGATTGTTCTGTAGTTTTTATAAAATCCATTGAAAGTCTTTTTTAACTGGATGTCGAGCAATTTAACCTAAAACGTGATGTGCCAAAACCTTTTGTACTTCATAAACATCTACCGATTTATTAAATTGTTTTTTAATACTTGGCATCGCTTCACTAGAAACCCAAATTTTAAGTTCTGCATCTAAATCAAAAGTTCCTGCAGTTTCAATACTAAAACGTGAAATGCTTTTATAACTAATAGATTTATATTCTGTTTTACTTCCGGTTAATCCTTGTTTGTCTACCAAAATTAAACGCTTGTTGGTAAAGATAAATGTATCGCGAATTAGTTTAAAACCTAGTTCAATTTGTTCTCCATCCAAAAGCAATTTACCATAATCTTTGATTAATGAGGTTGCATCAACTGAACCTGCATTTCCTAATAAAACTGAAAATATTCCCATTTTAAAATTGTGTTTGTGTACTAATTATTTATATAAAATAAGCCAGAGCAATTCCAAAAACAATCATGCTAACTTTGGCTATATTGAATTTATGTCCTTCGCTACTTTCAAAAATTATGGTAGACGAAATATGAAATAATATCCCAATTACTACTGCAGTAATTTGAGAATAGTAGATATTAATAAAAGGGATGTTTGTTGCAACCAAAGTTCCCAATGGCGTCATTACAGCAAAGGTAAGCATAAACAAAAATAACGGAAGTTTTTTGAGTTCTGCATTCATAAAAAATAACGTTAAAATAATAGCGATAGGAAAATGATGAATTGCAATACCAATAGCCAAATCGTCGTGTTTATTTATAGGAAAACCTTCTAAAAAAGCATGTAAACACAAGCTAATAAAAAGTAGCCACGGAATATGACTTAATTTTGCATGACCGTGAACGTGACCGTGTTCTGCACCTTTAGAGAAAAACTCCAAAACGATTTGAAATAAAATTCCGAGCATAATAAACAAACCAATACTAGAATCTGCAGTTTCATACACTTCAGGCAACAAATGCATTACGGTTAAAGAAAGTAAAAAAGAACCACTAAATGCTAGTAATAATTTTAATCTCTTTTTATTATCCGGATTTAAAAACTGCGCAAATCCGTATCCCAAAAGAACCGATAGTAATGGCAATAAATAATTCATTATTTAAAAATCATTATTAAACGTTCGCTTTCTGTTTTATGAAATTTCTTTAATTTATAATCGCCAAAAATATCAAGCAAATTAATTTCTGCTTCGGCCATCATATCGGTAAAGTTTTGTAAAGTCAATGCTCTAACGCGTTCAGTAAATTTAAAATCTTCTCCTTTATCTGTAAAAGAAATTTCTTTATAAATATATTTTACGTCATGAAAACGAGATATATGAAATTCGATTCCATCTACGGTTTTTACTTCCTTAGCAATCAAATTATCGATAACATGTTGTACATTCATAAAATCAATCACAGCAAAACCATAATCGGTTAAACTATTTTTAATTGCAATTAATGTCGTAAGGTTATCTTCTTCATTTTCAAAATATCCAAAACTGGTGAATAGGTTAAAAATAGCATCAAATTTACTTGGCATTTCCTCGCGCATGTCGTGCACTTCAAAATGCAACGTTTCATTCTCGTTAGTTTTAGCCGATTTAATACTGTTTTCGCTCAAATCTGCACCAATAACATCAAAACCAAGCTGGTTTAAGTAAATAGAATGTCTGCCTTTTCCGCAAGCTAAATCTAGCACTTTTGCCCTTTCTGGTAAATTTAAATACTGTGTCAAAGTATCCATAAAAACTTGTGCTTCTCGGTAATTTCTATCTTTATAAAGTATATGATAATAGGCTGTGTCAAACCACGAAGCAAACCAGTTTTTAGAAACTTCGTTCGTGTTTTTGGTATCTTGTTTATTTAAATCCGACATTTATTAGGTTCCAATATTTTAATCCTGCAAATTTAGTGTATTTTTGCACTACAAATAGTAAACTTTAGTATTTTAGTAGCACAATTGCTTGGTCTTGCATTTACAAATGCAATTCCCGCTATCCGTTTCAACCAATAAAAATTGGTTTCCACTTCTATCGGGGCTAAAAATTAACTGTTCGGACTATTTATAAATACAAAAACATGAACGAAAATTTTAAAATGATAGCCAAAACGTTTTTTGGCTTCGAAGATATTTTAGCCAAAGAACTACAACAACTTGGCGCGCAAGAAATAGAAAAAGGCATCCGAATGGTAAGCTTTAAAGGCGATAAAGGTTTTATGTACAAAGCCAATTTATCCTTACGAACCGCACTAAAAATTTTAAAACCAATTTACTTTTTTAGAGCAAACAACGAAACCAATCTTTATAAAGGAATTCAAGGCATCAATTGGAGTAAATATTTAAACGCCAACCAAACTTTTGTAATTGACACTACCGTACATTCTGATATTTTTAAACATTCGCAATTTGTATCCCAAAAATGTAAAGACGCAATTGTAGATCAATTTAGAGAACGAACTGGGCAAAGACCAAGTGTTGAAAAAGACCGACCAGATTTAAGAATTAATATTCATATTGACAAAGACCAATGTTCTGTCGCATTAGATACTTCTGGTAGTTCGTTGCACCAACGTGGTTATAAAACCGCCACCAATATTGCACCAATTAACGAAGTTTTAGCAGCCGGAATGCTACTGCTTTCTGGTTGGGAAGGAAGATCTGATTTCTTAGATCCAATGTGTGGTTCTGGAACTATTTTGGCAGAAGCAGCAATGATTGCTTGCAATATTCCAGCAAACATTAACCGAAAAGAATTTGCTTTTGAAAAATGGAACGATTGGGATAACGATTTATTTGATCAAATAATCGATTCGTTACTTACAAAAACAAGAGAGTTTCATTATAAAATTGTTGGATTTGACAAGGCACCAAGTGCAGTCGAAAAAGCAAAAGCCAATATTATAAATGCCAATTTGGAAGAATACGTTACTATTTCTCAGAATAATTTTTTCGAATCTAAGAAAGAAAATCTTGGTCCGTTGCACATGGTTTTTAATCCGCCATACGGAGAAAGATTGGATATTGATTTGCAACGATTTTATAGAGAATTAGGCGATACTTTAAAGTTAAATTATCCTAATACGAATGCTTGGTTTATCACCGCAAACTTAGAAGCTTTAAAATTTGTTGGATTAAAACCATCGCGAAAAATAAAACTTTTTAACGGAAGTTTAGAAGCTCGTTTAGTGAAATACGAAATGTATGAAGGAAGCAAAAGAGCAAAATTCAATGTTCATAATGAAGATTCTGATGACATAGATGATGCACAAACTTTTAAGGATGTTGAAGACTTTGAATAAAAAAAATAAAAAAGATGAAAAAAACATATCTACTACTTGCATTTTTAGCCACTACAATTGGTTTTTCACAAACATTAGAAACGCTAAAAGCTGACACTAAAAAAATGTATGAAGCTTCGTATATTATGAATTATGATGAAGTTACCAACTTTACTTATCCTAAAGTTTTTGATTTAATTCCTAAAGAAAAAATGCTAGAAATGTTAGAGCAAACTTTTAATAACGAAACCATGCGGATTCGTTTGGTAACGGTTGATCCTAAATTTGTATATTCTGACATTCAAAAAATTGAAAATAAAAATGTAGCGGTTGTAAATTACAATAATGCGATGCGCATTATTTTTGAACAAAAAATGACCGACGAAGAAGGAACAAAAATGGTAGAAAACTTTAAAAGTGCAGGAAACTATTTGGTTGCAAACTTTGAAAAAGAAAGAAATGCTTTGTATTTAGAAGGTCCAGCAACTATGATTGCTGTTGCAGATAAAACTACAAAAAACGAGTGGAAATTTCTTAATTACGAAAAAGGACAAAGCCAAATGGCAACTACTGTTTTAGGAGAAAGTTTGGTAACTAAATTAAAACTATAACTGGTTTCAAATTTAGAGTTTAGTATCAATTTAATCATTTTGAATTGAATATTAAATTTTTAGATATGATTAAACTCTACTCCCGATTGGAGTGAAAATAAACTAATTTGCGACAGAAAATTAGTTTAATACAACAAAAAGCGGGAATTGCATTTGTAGAAAATGCCCAAACAATAAGGTTCTGATAAAAATATAAAGAGCCATTTTCTCATTTAGAAAATGGCTTTTTAATTGTCTTTATTTCAGCTTTTCTTTCAAATATTTGGCTGTAATTGATTTTTTATTTTTTGCAACCTCTTCTGGTGTTCCAACTGCCAGAAGTTGGCCTCCATTTTCGCCACCTTCTGGACCAAGATCAATTATCCAATCGGCACATTTTATTAAATCTAAATTATGCTCGACAACAATTATGGAATGGCCACGATCTAAAAGTGCATCAAAAGAAGCTAATAATTTTTTGATATCGTGAAAATGCAAACCCGTTGTTGGTTCGTCAAAAACAAAAAGTGCTTTTTCTTTAGTTGTTCCTTTTACTAAAAAGGATGCTAATTTTATTCTTTGTGCTTCGCCACCAGAAAGGGTTGATGAAGATTGCCCAAGTTGCACATACCCCAAACCAACATCTTGTAGTGGCTGTAATTTTTGTGTGATTTTAGTTTGCGCATTATCCGAAAAGAAAGTTATTGCATCATCAATTGTCATGGTTAAAATATTGTCAATGTTTTTTCCTTCAAAAGCAACTTCTAAAATTTCTTTCTTAAAACGTTTTCCGTTACAGGTTTCACAAGGCAATTCAACATCTGCCATAAAAACCATTTCTACATTGATACTTCCGTCACCTTTGCAGGTTTCGCATCGTCCGCCATCTACATTAAAACTAAAATGCTTTGGCAAATATCCTCTTATTTTAGATAATTTTTGTTTGGAATACAGATCACGAATGTCATCATATGCTTTAATATATGTTACCGGATTAGAACGAGAACTTCTTCCTATCGGATTTTGATTTACATATTCAATATGATGAATTTTATGGTAATGACCTTGCATGTCTGTAAACTGACCTGCTTTTTCGCTTACGCCTTCTAAATGTTTTTGGATTGCAGGAAATAAGATTTTTTTTACTAAAGTACTTTTACCACTGCCGGAAACACCTGTTATGACCGTTAAACATTCTAATGGAAAACGAACGTTTAAATTTTGTAAATTATTTTCTCTAGCACCGAGAATATCAATATACGAACCCCATTTTCGTCTGGTTCTCGGCGTTTTAATTTCAAGTTCACCATTTAAATATTTAGCAGTTAAAGAATCTGATTTTAAGATTTCGGCAAAAGTTCCTTGAGCAACTAAATGTCCTCCATTTGTTCCTGCTTCTGGACCAATATCAATAATCATATCGGCTTGTTGCATAATATCTTCGTCATGTTCTACCACAATAACTGTATTTCCTAAATTTCGAAGATCTTTTAAAACTTCAATCAATAATTCTGTATCTTTAGGATGCAAACCAATACTAGGTTCATCTAAAATATACATTGATCCGACTAAACTACTGCCTAAAGAAGTTGCTAAATTTATTCGTTGCGATTCTCCGCCAGAAAGCGTTGCCGAGGTTCTGTTTAAAGTTAAATATTCTAAACCAACTTTTTGCAAAAACGATAATCTGTCTTTAATTTCTATTAATAATCTTTTTGCGACAATTGCATCGTATTCCGATAATTTCAAATTATCGAAAAAAGGAATTAGATTTTTAATACTTAAATCGACTAAATCAGAAATATTTCTTCCGCCAATTTGTACATAATTAGTTTCTGGTCGAAGTCTTTTTCCTCTGCAGGTCGGACACTTAGTTTTACCTCGGTAACGAGAAAGCATTACACGATTTTGAATTTTATAGTTTTTTTCTTCTAATTCTTTAAAAAATAAATTTAATCCGGTAAAATGATTATTTCCATTCCAAATTAAATCTTTTTGAAACTCTGTAAGTTCAAAGAACGGTTTGTGGATAGGAAAATCAAATTTGTATGCATTATTTACCAAAAGATCGCGGTAATATCCCATACTTTCTCCACGCCAAGGATAAATGGCGTTTTCAAAAATAGAAAGTGCTGTGTTGGGAATAACCAAATCAGCATCAATACCAATTACATTACCGTAACCTTCACAAGTAGGACAAGCACCATATGGATTATTGAAACTAAATAAATGAACATTTGGTTCTAAAAATGTCATTCCGTCTAATTCAAAATTTGAACTAAACTCATGCCGATTTTCAGTTCCAACCTCCTGTAAAAAGCAAGTTCCTTTACCTTCGTAAAATGCCGTTTGTACTGCGTCTGATAATCTATTATAAAATTCTTCTTCTTCTTTAACTACTATTCTATCAATTACTAATAAAGTATTTTTGACAGACAATTTTGTTTTAACATTATCTAAATCGTCTAAACGAATCATTTCTTTATTTACAAAGATTCTTGCAAAACCTTGTTGTAATAATGCTTTTAATTTATCTTCAAATTTTCTTCCTTTTTCTAAAAATATTGGAGCTAATAATAGCCAACGACTATCTAAATCAAAAAGTTTAACACGGTTAACCACATCAGTCACTGTATCCTTTTTCACCTCGTTTCCAGAAATTGGAGAAATAGTTTTTCCAACTCTAGCATATAATAATTTCATGTAATCATAAATCTCTGTAGAAGTTCCAACAGTAGAACGGGCATTTGTAGTATTTACTTTCTGTTCAATCGCAATAGCTGGAGCAATACCTTTAATATATTCTACTTTTGGTTTATCTAGTCGGCCTAAAAACTGCCTTGCATAACTAGAAAGACTTTCTACATAACGACGTTGTCCTTCTGCATACAAAGTGTCAAAAGCTAAAGAAGATTTTCCCGAACCAGAAAGTCCAGTTATCACGACTAGCTTATTTCTAGGAATAGCAACATCTAAATTTTTTAAATTATGAATTGCAGCGCCTTTAATTAATATATTTTTGTTGGGTTCTAGTGTAGAAATATCTTTTGTGATCATAGTTAAAATAACAT
>JBLIJW010000025.1:0-28539 GCA_047636155.1 Flavobacterium sp.
AATAGTCTTTTTTTTAAAGCCTTATCTAAATTTAAATTTTTTAAACATCGTAATATTTATTAAGCTTATCTAAATTCAAAATAGTTTTAGTATCGTCTTCATTATCATAATACATCATTTCAAATTTCTTTCCGTAAAGTAATTCCTCAAAAATGTAAGAAGTACTAGCTGCGACTATGGCGCTAAACATATCGTCAAAAGCCTTTACAAAGACTAATATTTCGCCTTCTGCACTATTAAAATCTTCTTCATTATAACCAAATAATGGACTCTTTTCATCAATAGGATGTACCAACGTCCAGCTTAATGTTAATGCATTAATGGTATTCAATTCTAGATCTAAATTATAAAATTTATTAACCATCACACCATTTTCTTCTTCCATCAAACCCAAAGTAACTTTAGCAACAGCATCGGTTAAATTTGTGTTTTTATTAGCAACCATCCTAAACATAAGTGCTTTGCCATCTTTATAAGGAGAAATTAAGGCATTTTTAGAAAACATTAAATGTGCTTTTGGTTTGCTAAACTTACCGAAGAACAAACCTGTTGCTAAAGCGAAAGTCAATAATCCAATCATTGCTTCTGTCGCAGCAACAATGTTAGTTAAAAATCCTTTTGGATTTAAATGTCCGTATCCAACGGTCGTAAAAGTTTGAACACTAAAGAAATAACATTCTGCAAAATTTTCAAAATAATTAGCAGAAGGATTAGCACCGTTAAGATTTTCAACTCCACTAATAAAATAAATAATAGCAAACCCCAAATTCAATAATAAATAAAAAAGAAAAATTAGCGTAACAAATTTCCATCTTGGTAAGGCAAGTAAGAAATGATACCAACTAATTCTTTCAAACCAATTTAAGCCAATTTTATTAATATTTGCAGAACCATCTTTATTCATAAATCGTCCTCCATAACTATTAGGATTGGTACCAAAACCAGTATTATTTTCTGATTTTAAATTTTTATTAAAGTCTCTCATTTGCTAAATTGGCTCCTTTTATCGTTTTTTTATAGAATATACAAAAATACATTTTTTCTTTCAATTCTATTTTCAATTTCTCCGGCATAGCTACTTCTTTCAGTTTGGACTTTTCCGGAAAAAAAAAGTATCTTTACCAGACACTAAAGAAGTAATATGATTTCAAAACAAGACTTTAAATTTGCGGTATTAATTGATGCTGACAATGTTCCATATTCTAATGTGAAAGAAATGTTTGAAGAAATTGCAAAATACGGTACACCAACATTTAAACGAATTTATGCAGATTGGACGAAGCCAACTGTATCTGGATGGAAAAATGTTTTATTAGAAAATGCAATTACACCAATTCAACAATACAGTTATACTACCGGAAAAAACTCAAGCGACAGCGCATTAATTATTGATGCTATGGATATTTTATATACTGGTGAAGTAGATGGTTTTTGTATAGTTTCTTCCGATTCAGATTTCACTAGACTCGCAACTAGATTACGTGAAGCTGGAAAAAAGGTAATCGGAATTGGCGAGAAAAAGACACTTACACCTTTTATTTCTGCTTGCGATAAATTTATTTATATTGAAATTTTAAAGAAAAATGAATCCGATTCTGAAGGAGATGAATCTACAAAAAAATCTAGCCGTACAACAAAAAGTATTAAGACTAATGCAATAAGCAAGGTTGATCCTAAAATTATTAAATTATTTAGGGATAGCATTTCTGATTTAGAGGATGAAGATGGATGGGCATTTTTAGGCGAATTAGGAAATTTGATGCTTAAAAAGAAACCTGATTTTGATCCTAGAAATTATGGTTTTAATAAAATGCTTCCTTTTATGAAAAGCTTAAATAAATTTGAAGTGGATGAACGTGATAGCGGAAAAGGAAATATAAAACACATTTATGTTAAAATAAAATAAAAAAAACATCCTTAATTGGATGCTTTTTTTATTTCAAGGAGTATAGGTTTTCTTATTCGTTATGCAAAAAGGCTTGTCTATTTAACAAAGTTTCTTCTGACTCTACATAGTTATCATCTGGAACACAACAATCAACAGGACATACGGCAGCACATTGAGGTTCGTCATGAAATCCTTTACACTCAGTACATTTTCCAGGAACAATATAATATATGTCATCAGAAATTGGTGTTTGTGCAGCATCTGAATTTACTTTTGTGCCATCTGGCAATATAACTTCACCTTTTAATTTAGTTCCATCTTTATAACGCCAATCATCTGCTCCTTCATAAATTGCTGTATTAGGGCATTCTGGTTCGCATGCTCCACAATTTATACACTCATCAGTTATTACTATTGCCATTTTTTTATTTTTTTATAAAATATAATACCATTTTTGCGTCTACATTAAAGAATTGTACTGCGTAACAAAAAAGCTTATTTTTGTACAAAATTACAATCAAATCTCGTTAAAACCAAATAAACAAATGTTACAAAGTGAGAAAATAAATAGTTTCATTGCGTTAGGTAAATTTTTAAGTCAATTTAAGCAAGAGGAAACCAAAAAAGACACTGCCGTTTTACAAACCGAGCGCTTTTTTGAACAATTTATTGATTTAATTCATCTATCGCAATCACATAACGGTTGGTTTACTCCAGAACATGTTTATTTTGCCATTCAATCGTGGTCCAATGCCTTATCGCTATCCAATTTTGATTTTTGGTTAAAAGATTATGATTTTGATTCAAAAAAACCAAAAACTGTTGCTTTAATACTTGCAGGCAATATTCCGTTAGTTGGTTTTCATGATTTCCTTTCTGTTTTAATTAGTGGTAACAAAGTTTTAGTAAGGACATCTTCTAATGACCAGAAGTTACTTCCGTTTTTAGCTAATTATCTTATCGCAATTGAACCACAATGGGAAAATTTTATATCGTTTACAGAAGAAAAATTAGAAGGATTTGAAGCGGTAATAGCTACAGGAAGTAATAATACTGCACGGTATTTCGAATATTATTTTAAAGAAAAACCATCTATTATTCGAAAAAGCAGAAACTCTGTTGCAATATTAACCGGAGAAGAAACCAAGGAAGATTTAGAAAATTTAGGAGAAGATATTTTTAGATATTTTGGTTTAGGTTGTCGTAACGTTTCTAAATTATATGTTCCTAAAAACTATGATTTCGCACCTTTTTTTGAAGCGATTTTTAAATACAAAGAGGTTTTAGAATACGAAAAATATTGTAATAATTACGATTATAACAAGGCTGTATTTTTAATGAGTAATTTTAAACTACGAGATAATGGCTTTCTTACTTTAAAAGAAGATACAAGCATGGCATCGCCAATATCCTCTGTTTTTTATGAATATTATGATTCAATTACAGAACTTAAGGCAACTTTAGTATCCAATAAAGACAGTATTCAATGTATTGTTTCAAAAAAAGCCATTGATAATTCTATTCCGTTTGGTAAAACACAAATGCCCGAACTTTGGGATTATGCTGATGGTATTAATACCCTTGAATTTTTATCTAAAATATAAAAATTAAAGCTTTTACTTATTGTAACTACAACGTTTTTGTTAATAACCCGTAACAATTTGTACTACATTGGTAAGTCTACTTTGAATGGATATCACGAAATTTGTGAAAATAATTCTTTACAATAAATTTATGAAAATACATAATTATAGTGCAGGACCATGTATTCTTCCAAAAGAAGTTTTTGAACAATCCGCAAAATCTATTTTAAATTTTAATGATTCGGGTTTATCTATTTTAGAAATTTCTCATAGAAGTAAAGATTTCGTTACCGTAATGGATGAAGCCAGAGAATTAGCATTGGATTTACTTGGTCTTAAAGACAAAGGATACCAAGCACTATTTTTACATGGCGGCGCAAGCATGGAATTTTTAATGGTGCCTTATAATTTAATGCATACTAATGGCAAAGCATCCTATTTAGATACCGGAACTTGGGCAAATAATGCCATAAACGAAGCCAAACATTTTGGTGAAACTTTAGTTATTGGTTCTTCTAAAGATGCAAACTATAATTTTATTCCTAAAGGATATTCTGTTCCTTCAGATAGTAATTATTTTCATTGCACAAGCAACAACACTATTTTTGGAACACAAATGAAGGAATTTCCTGAAACCAAAGTACCAATTGTTTGTGACATGAGTTCTGATATTTTTTCAAGAAATATAGATTTTACAAAATTTGATTTAATTTATGCTGGTGCGCAAAAAAATATGGGTCCAGCTGGCACAACTTTGGTAGTAATAAAAGAAGAAATACTGGGAAAAACCGACCGTTATATTCCGAGTATTTTAGATTATAAAAAACACATAAAAGCAGAAAGTATGTTTAATACACCATCTGTTTTTCCTATTTATGCTTCTTTATTAACGTTACAATGGCTGCAAAAACAAGGAGGAATTTCTGCAATTGAAAAAATAAATAATCAAAAAGCCCAGTTACTTTATTCTGAAATTGACAGAAACGAACTTTTTGTAGGAACTACGGTGCTCGAAGATAGAAGTATTATGAATGCTACTTTTTTACTCAAAAATGAAGACCACACAACAAACTTTGATGCAATTTGGAAAAAAGCTGGAATTTCTGGCCTTGCCGGGCATCGTTCTGTTGGAGGATATCGCGCTTCTATGTACAACGCATTACCATTAGAAAGTGTGGAAGTATTGGTAAAATGTATGCAAGATTTAGAAAAAACTATTTAATAACAAAAAGGTATAAAATTAATTTTGTTCCATTAAAAATTTAAAATGAAAGTATTAGCTAACGACGGAATATCTCAAAGCGGAATTGATGCATTAAAAAAAGGAGGTTTTGAAGTAATTACCTCCAAAGTTGCCCAAGAACAAGTTGCCAATTTTATTAATGAACATCTTATATCAGTTTTGCTTGTACGAAGTGCAACTAAAGTTAGAAAAGATATTATAGATGCTTGTCCGAGTTTACAAATTATTGGACGTGGTGGTGTTGGAATGGATAATATTGACGTAGAATATGCACGCGAAAAAGGAAAGCATGTTATTAATACACCTGCTTCATCCTCAGAAAGTGTTGCTGAGTTAGTGTTTGCGCATCTTTTTACGGGTGTTCGATTTTTACAAAATTCTAATAGAAATATGCCTTTAGAAGGCGATGCTAATTTTGATGGTTTAAAAAAAGCATATGCTAATGGAACCGAATTAAGAGGAAAAACGATTGGAATAATTGGTTTTGGAAGAATTGGTCAAGCGGTTGCAAAAATGGCACTTGGATTAGGAATGAAAGTAATTGCATCAGATAAATTTGTAGGAAAAGCAGAAGTTCGCGTTGATTTTTACAATAATCAATTCATAAACGTAGAAATTGAAACCGAACCAATAGAAGATTTATTGAAACATTCCGATTTTATCACACTTCACGTACCATCGCAAGAAAACTATGTCATAGGAAAAAAAGAATTGGAAGCTATGAAAAAAAATGTAGGAATTATAAATGCTTCCCGAGGAGGAATTATTGATGAAGTAGCATTAATTGAAGCATTAGATAATGGAAACGTTCGTTTTGCAGGTTTAGATGTTTATGAAAGCGAACCAAAACCAGAAATTAGAATCTTAATGCATCCAAAAATTTCGCTCACTCCGCATATTGGCGCAGCGACTATTGAAGCTCAAGACCGAATTGGAACAGAATTGGCAGAACAAATTATTGCCATTTTAAATAAATAAAAATAAATTTTTTTAAAACGGTTGTTTACTTTTATTAAGTATGCAACCGTTTTTTTATTGACGGCATCCAGAATAAAATAATATAATTTACCATTAATCGCTAGGTAAAAAACTGCGATTCAATTTTAAAAAGAATTTGAATTATTAATTTAAAGGTAAAAACCACCATTCTAAATTCAAAATAAATCTATTAAAATTAGATCTTTTTGGCTTATTTTTAAGTAACTACTTTGTTAGAATTTTGTAATTTTATAAAAAGTGAAATTTATGAAAAAGTCAATATATGTATTTCTTTTGCTAATTTGTTTGGTTGCATGTAGTACTCAAAATCAAATTACAACTACATCAGAAGAAAAAAGCGCCAACATACCAAATAAAATTTCAGACACTGTTAGAATTGCAAATGATAAATTAGAATATGAAGTTATTATTTACGAACCTGGTTTTGGAGCTTGGTTGGCAACAAGAGCAAGACCAAGAAATTTTTATTCTGAATCTTATTTAAAAGGAAGAAACAGAATTTGGGTTGCCGAATGGAATAACCGAACCTTACAGCCACTGCGATTTGATCCCAACCTATACGAAATGCAAATAAATTATGAATACCAAACAGATTATGGTTACGAGGTAAATTATATGATTTATAATTACTTGATTTTCTTTCAACAAACTTACAAACAAAGTCTTGGCGGATTTGTACCGAGATATTAATTTGGTTACTTTCGCTTTTTATACTTCAAATGAAAAATTTTAAAAAACGCTGGAATATCACCTCAAATTGGCAGGTTTTTATAATTCTTGTTGTTTTTGCAATTACAGGTTCTTCTGCAGCGCTTCTTTCCAAACCGATTCTAACATTTTTAGAAATTTCTAAAACTTCTGTCAGTATAGTTGGATATTATTTATGTTACGTAGTAATAATTTTTCCTATCTATCAAATTTTATTGGTTTTTTTTGGTTTTATTTTTGGGCAGTTTGCTTTCTTTTGGAAGTTTGAAAAAAAAATGTTAGAAAGTATGAAGTTAGGATTTTTAATATCTTTTTTTGTAAATAAAAAAAAGGACTAGAGTGTCCTTTTTAAAATTATTTTGATACTATAATTTATTGTTTTTTAATAACATAATTATAAATCCACGTAAGTGTAAAAGTCGGTATAAAATCTGTAAATGGTACTATTTCTTCAGCAAAACTAATAAATCCACTAACTTTACCAACAACTCCTTTATACATTTGAGAAATAATTACGGCACTTAAAGGTGCCCAAATTATATCGCAAAATTCTCCTAAAAACGGAAAAATATAAGTTATCATTCCGATTAAATCAAACAGAATTCCAAGAAATAAATTACGTTGCTTTATCGCGAATTTCGAGTCTAATTTATTTTCTAAAGTCATTTTTAAATTATTTAAAAAATAAGTTGCAAAAGCAATGCCAAAATACTGTAGTTGAATCCATTTCATGAAAAAAGCTTTTCCTTTAAATCAAGGAAAAGCTTCTTAAAAAATGGCAAGCAAATTGTTTATTCTTTTTTAATCATATTAAAAAAGTCATTTCTATTTTCTTTTTCATTAAAAGTTCCGCCATATTGTATTGTAGATGTGTAGCTGTTTTCATCTTTAATTCCTCTAGAAGAAACACATAAATGTGCGGCTTCCATCACCACGATTACATCTTCTGTTTCTAAAACTGTCTTCAATTCGTTAAAAATTTGCATTATCAATCGTTCTTGCACTTGTGGTCTACGAGAAAAATAATCAACAATTCTATTTAATTTAGACAAACCAATTACTTTTCCCGAAGAAACATATCCAATGTGTGCTTTTCCAACAATAGGTAAGAAATGATGTTCGCATGTAGAATTAAAATTGATATTAGCTTCAACTAACATTTTATCATAATGGTAGGAGTTATCAAAAACAGAAATTTTTGGTTTATTTTTCGGATCTAAACCGCTAAAAATTTCTTTAATAAACATTTTTGCAACGCGATGTGGCGTTCCTTGTAAACTGTCGTCGGTCATATCCAATCCCATTTCTTCCATAATTACCTTGAAATGTTTTTCAATAGCAATCATTTTGTCTTCGTCGGATTTTTCAAATGCATCTTTTCTTAAAGGCGTATCAGCAGATGTCATTTGATGATTATCGCCAATCAATTCGTAAATTTCTTGTGTGTTCATGGCTGTATTTAAGGATTAGTTATTTATATTAGTTTTTAATTTAGACGGGAAATAGGTTTCTAATTTCTCCATTTTTGGGGTAATAACAAATGAGCAATATCCTTGCGATTTGTTATTGTTATAATAATTTTTATGATATTCTTCTGCCGGATAAAAAATTGATGCTTCAGAAACTTGAGTTATTACTTGTTTTCCAAAACCAAAAGTATGCGCATTCTCTAATTGCTGTATATAATCTGTTGTTTGTTGCTTTTGATTTTCATTATGATAAAAAACTTCACTGCGATATTGCGTCCCAACATCTGCACCTTGACGATTTAAAGTAGTTGGGTCGTGTGTTGCAAAGAAAATTTCTAGCAATTCCCCAAAAGAAACTTCGATTGGATCAAAACCAATTTCTATTGCTTCTGCATGACCAGACTGTCCTGTGCAAATTTCTTTATAAGTAGGATTTTCAGTTAAACCTCCAATATAACCAGAGGTAACACTAGAAACTCCTTTTAAATTTAAGAAAACCGCTTCTGTACACCAAAAACATCCGCCGGCAAAAGTTGCAATTTCATTTCCGCTTTGCATTAATTGTATATTTTTTAAATTATTATCCTCTGCGCTTTTTTGTTTATTGCCTTTCCAAGTAATTAGTATAAGCAAAAGAATTAAGCAAAAAAGTAAAAGGTATTTCATAACTATTGTTTAACAAAAGTAGTAAAAAATTAAACAAATATAATTCTTTAACGAATATTTATTATCTACCAAAGTATAAATAATACTTATACTTATACTTTCATTAAGTCAAAACTTTGTTTCTTTGTAAAAATTTTAGATATGATTTCGGTAAAAAATCTCCATAAATATTACGACCAGCTACATGTTTTAAAAGGAGTTTCTTTAGAAATAAAAGCTGGAGAAATTGTTTCAATAGTTGGTTCTTCCGGCGCAGGAAAAACTACTTTACTTCAAATTCTAGGAACGTTAGATACTCCAACTTCAGCTCAAAATGCGGTTTTAGAAATAAAATCTCAGGATATATTAAAAATGAAGGACAAAGAATTATCTAAATTTAGAAATGAAAATTTAGGTTTTATTTTTCAGTTCCACCAATTATTACCAGAATTTACGGCCTTAGAAAATGTATGCATTCCAGCTTTTATTGCAAAAAAAGATGCCAAACAAACAGAAATTGAAGCCAAAAAGTTATTAGAATATTTAGGTTTGTCACACAGAATAAATCATAAACCAGGCGAACTTTCTGGCGGAGAACAACAACGCGTTGCTGTAGCTCGTGCTTTGATAAATAAACCAGCTGTTATTTTTGCAGACGAACCATCAGGCAATTTGGATACTGCATCGGCAGAGAATTTGCACCAACTATTTTTCAAACTTAGAGATGAATTTGGTCAAACTTTTGTAATTGTAACCCACAACGAAGAATTGGCAAATATGGCCGACAGAAAATTAGTTATGGTGGATGGCTTGATATCTAATTAACCCATGATTATTATTCTACTTTCGTGGTTATACATTTTATTTACGTCTGTAGTCGTTGGTGTTTTGAGCGCAAAATATATTAAGGTCAAATCTAAAAGTAGTATTGAACTTTCTATTTTAGGACTTTTTACTACTTGTGTTTTTGGGTTATTATGGGCTTTTTTTAACCCGATAAACGAACTATTCTATAGTTTATATTTTCTTTTTGTACTTGCAACTGCCTTTTATATAAAGAATGACTTAAAAAATATAATCCGAAGTAAAATCTTACTAATAAAGGAAATCGATTCTAAATTAATAATCTTTACACTTTTATTTGTTTTTATTCTTGCTATCCAAACTGCATCACATCCAACTTTGCCCGATAACGAATCGTATTACATACAAACAATAAAATGGATTAACCACTATGGAATAGTAAAAGGATTGGGGAATTTACATCTGTTTTTTGCTCAAACCAGTGGTTGGCATGTTTTGCAAAGCATTTACAATTTTAATTTTTTAACTGAAAAATTAGCTTCTCTTTCGGGATTCTTAAGTTTCTTAATGGTACTTTTTAGTTTTAAGAATCTTCACTTGTATTTCATTGAGAAAAAAAATCTGCAATTAATTTTCGCGTTACTTCCTGTTTTTATAATTTTATTTTTTCCGTTAATAAATGTTCCATCACCAGATGTTGCGACTTATGGTATTTCATTAGTGGTATATTATCTGTTTTTAAATTCAGAAGATTCTAAAGAAAGTTCTTTTAAATTAATGGTGTCGTTTTGTGTTTTTTTAGTTTTAATTAAGGTAACAAACTTAGCCTTACTGCTAATTCCCTTGGCTTTTTTCTTTTTAGAAAAAGAAATAAAATTAAAAAATAATATCCTATTAGTTGTAATTACTGCCTTTTGTTTCGGAGTTTTATTCGCAAAGAATGGACTGCTTACCGGATATATTTTTTATCCGATACATAGTTTTGGAGTTTGGAATGATTTTTACAAAATTCCGAATTCTGTTTTAGACTTCTTTTTTAGCGATGCAATGCGATATAATTTTTTTATCGATCCGGTAGCTTTTAAAAATTCATCTTTACCAATTATAGCTAAACAGTGGCTTTTCCTATCGTATTCAGATTTATTTTTTAATGCTTCCAACCTATTTTGTTTTGCAATTATTCCGTTTTTAATTAGAAAAGAAAAAATAAATTCAAAAATTTGGATAGTATACTTTATATTATTTTTTCAATTTATATTGTTGATTTTTTCATCACCGCAATACCGTTTCTTTTTAGGAACTACACTTTTTTTCTTTGCTTTTATTGCCAGCTTTATACTAAATTCTAAACTTAAAATCTATTTGAGTTTGGTTGCCTCGTTACTAGTTTTAAGCGCCTATACCTTTGTTCCACAAGCATTTAGTTTAATAAGTTCCAATAAAATAATTACTAATAGAAGTGCCTTTTCTGTAGCAAATTTAGTCATGCCATCAAATATAACTTCCTTAAAAACGAAGTTTAAAATAATTAAAAACCAAAATTTAAATTATTATTCGCCTACAAATCCAGACTTATTTTGGGAAACAGGAAACGGACCATTACCTTGTGTAAATCAAAAACAATTAGACTATTTCGAAAATTATTTTAACGTAATTCCGCAACCAATTGGTTTAGATTTACGAGATGGATTTTATTCTAAAAAAATAACAAAGCCATGAAAAAATCAGAATTAAAAGATTTTTTAGACGAAAAAGTTATACAATACAATACCACTAACTTTATTGAATCTGATCCGGTTTCTATTCCACATCAATTTCAACTAAAAGAAGATATCGAAATTTCAGGATTTCTCGCTGCCACAATTGCTTGGGGAAATCGAAAAATGATAATTTCTAATTCCCAAAAATTGGTAAACATCATGGGAAATTCACCATATGATTTTGTTTTATCACATTCAGAAACAGATTTGGATAAATTAGATAATTTTGTGCATCGTACCTTTAATAGTTTAGATGCAAAGACTTTTATAATTTCACTTAAAAATATTTACCAAAACCATGGTGGTTTAGAAACTGCTTTTACTAAAAACCAAGAAAAAGGTTCTATGCAAAAAAGTATTTCAGAATTCAAAAAAGTATTCTTTGAAGTGCCACATTCCTACCGAACAGAAAAACATATATCCGATCCTGAAAATAATTCTGCTGCAAAAAGAATTAACATGTTTTTACGTTGGATGGTTCGGGAAGACAAAAATGGCGTTGATTTCGGATTATGGAAAAACATTTCTTCAGCAAATTTATCTTGTCCGTTAGATGTTCATTCTGGTAATGTTGCACGCAAATTAAAACTTTTAAATAGAAAGCAAAACGACGCAAAAGCAGTTTTAGAATTGGATACTAATTTAAGAAAACTAGACAATTTAGATCCAGTAAAGTATGATTTTGCGCTTTTTGGTTTGGGTGTTTTTGAAAAATTCTAAGGGTTTAAATTTGCATATTGTTCGATTTCAATAATTAATTACATATCTTTTTTAGAACTTATAACTTTTTAATGATTTCTAAAACTAATGTCTAAATACTAATTAGTAATCACTATTTTTGTACAAATAAAATAGAACAAAACAATATGTTAATTATAGGAATTGCAGGCGGAACTGGATCAGGAAAAACTACGGTAGTACATCAAATTATGAACGAATTACCAGAAGCAGAAGTTGGTATTATTTCGCAAGATTCTTATTACAAAGAAAATAATAATTTAGCATTTGAAGAACGAGCATTAATTAATTTTGATCATCCTCGCGCCATCGATTTTGAACTTTTAGTTGCGCATTTAAAAGCTTTAAAAAACGGAGAAACTATTAACCAACCCGTTTATTCTTTTGTAACACACAACCGTACAGAAGATACGGTAACTACACATCCTAGAAAAGTAATGATTGTAGAAGGAATTTTAATACTTTCAAATCCAGAATTACGAGAACTTTTTGATATAAAAGTTTATGTGCATGCAGATTCTGACGAACGTTTAATAAGACGAGTAAAACGTGATATTTCTGAACGTGGACGAGATATGGAAGAAGTTTTAAACAGATACCAAACAACTTTAAAACCAATGCACCAACAATTTATAGAACCTACAAAAGCTTTCGCAGATATTATAATTCCCAACGATAAATACAATACGGTAGCAATTGATGTAGTTCGAGCAGTAATTCACCAACGCCTTACTTAATAGTTGTTTTAAATGAAAAAATGGTATAACAATTTAATTTCTAAGTATCCGTTTCTTAAATTTTTAGGAAGCAAATACACTATTGTTAGTCTATTTTTTATTGTATGGATGTTATTTTTAGACAACTATTCCTATTTAGATCATCGTTTTTTAAACGCGCAAATAGACGAATTAGAAAATAATCACGAATACTATGAGAACGAAATCGCCAAAGACGTTCAAAGTATTAAAAATCTAAACAATCCGGAGCAAACAGAAAAATACGCCAGAGAAAAATACTATATGAAACGAGATAGCGAAGACGTTTACATTATAGATATTGAAGAAGACAGAATAAAAGATAGTGTAGAGCAACAAAAACTGAAACCAAGATAAGATAAGAACTTACTAATAGTTATCTACTTTCTTTTCTTTTCTCTACTAAAAAATAATTCCAAAAATACTATTGTGAACAGCAAGATCAAATTATTTTCCGACTTTGAAACGGTAACTTCCAAACAATGGAAACAGCTTATTCAATATGATTTAAAAGGTGCAGATTATAACGAAACTTTGGTTTGGGAAAGTGCAGAAGGTATCAAAGTAAAACCATTTTACCATTCGGATGAAGAAATTGTCGCAAACGACTTTTCTAAAGATTCAAACAGTTTTCGAATCCTACAACCCATTTTTGTTCATAATGTTAGCTTATCTAACAAAAGAGCGAACGAAACCATTTCTCGCGGAGCAGAAAGCATCGCATTTACTATCGAAAATGAAGAATGCTCGATTTCTGATTTAATGGAAAATTTACCAAAAGAAAAAAATAAGTATTTTTTTTATTTGCAATTTCTCTCTATCGATTTCGTAACTAAAGTTAATCAATTTGCAACTGCAAATAACTACGAAATAAAAATACAAATAGATCCTATTAATCAACTAGTATCTGATGGAAATTGGCGCAAAAATCAAACACAAGATTTTCAAATAAGTAAAGAGCTTTTAGCAAATAATAGTACTTCACAATGCCATGTAGACGCTAGAATTTATCAAAATACCGGTGCAAATAAAGTACAAGAAATAGCATTTGCAATCGCACAAGCTTTTGAATATTTAAATGCTGGCTTTACTTTTAACAATCCAATCGTATTTCAAATTAGTGTTGGTAGCAATTACTTTTTTGAAATTGCAAAACTTCGCGCGTTACGTTTATTATATGCAACATTAGCCAAAGAATTTGGAAGTAACGAAACATGTGAAATTATAGCAACACCAAGCAAACGTAACAAAACTATTTACGATTACAATATAAATATGTTACGAACTACGACCGAATGCATGTCGTCTATTCTAGGTGGAGCAAATTATGTTTGCAATCTTGCATATGATGCACTTTATCATAAAGACAATGAGTTTGGAGACAGAATATCTAGAAATCAATTACTTATTTTAAAGAATGAAAGCTATTTTGATCAGGTTAAAAATCCCGCGGACGGAAGTTATTATATTGAAACTCTTACAAATCAATTAGCAGAAAAAGCACTACTACTGTTTAAGGAAATAGAACAAAAAGGCGGATTTATATCCCAATTAAAAGAAGGAGCAATTCAAAAAAAAATTCAGGAATCTGCAAAAAAAGAACAAGAGTTATTTGATTCGGAATCTGAAATTTTAGTTGGGACAAATAAGTTTATTAATAAAACCGATCGGATGGCGCATGATCTGGAATTATTTCCATTTGTAAAACAAAATCCGAGAAAAACTTTAATCATTCCGATAATCGAAAAGCGATTAGCAGAACAATTAGAAAAAGAACGATTATCTCAAGAAAAAGAATCATGAGAAAAAACATACAAAATTTAAATTTAAACGGAATTCAGAATTCGAAGGTTGAAAATTCTGATTTAAAAGAAGAGCTTTTTTTGACGGCAGAAAAAATTTCTCTAAAGAAAATATATACCAAATCTGATTTAGATAATTTAGATCACATTAATTTCGTAGCAGGAATTGCTCCTAATTTACGTGGTCCATATTCGACAATGTTTGTTCGCAGACCGTGGACAATTCGACAATATGCGGGATTTTCTACAGCAGAAGAAAGTAATGCTTTTTACAGAAGAAATTTGGCTGCAGGTCAAAAGGGACTTTCTGTCGCATTTGATTTAGCAACGCATCGCGGCTACGATTCAGATCACGAACGCGTTGTTGGTGATGTAGGAAAAGCCGGAGTTGCCATTGACACAATCGAAGATATGAAGGTATTATTCGACCAAATTCCGCTTCAAGAAATGTCAGTTTCTATGACCATGAATGGTGCAGTTTTGCCAATCATGGCATTTTATATTGTCGCTGCAGAAGAACAAGGAGTTGCGCCAGAGTTACTTTCTGGAACTATTCAGAATGATATTCTTAAAGAATTCATGGTACGAAACACTTACATTTATCCACCAGAACCATCAATGAAAATTATTGCGGATATTTTTGAATATACCAGTAAAAAAATGCCAAAGTTTAATTCTATTTCAATCTCTGGCTACCACATGCAAGAAGCAGGAGCAACTGCTGATATTGAATTAGCCTATACTTTGGCTGATGGTTTAGAATATATTCGAACCGGATTATCTACCGGAATGGAAATTGATGAATTTGCTCCGCGATTATCTTTTTTCTGGGCAATAGGAATGAACCATTTTATGGAAATTGCCAAAATGCGAGCTGGCCGAATGCTTTGGGCAAAATTAGTACAGCAATTTAATCCGAAAGATCAAAAATCGTTGGCATTACGAACCCATTGCCAAACTTCTGGATGGAGTTTGACTGAGCAAGATCCGTTTAATAATGTTGCAAGAACAACAATTGAAGCGATGGCAGCCGCTTTAGGCGGAACGCAATCTTTGCATACCAATGCATTAGACGAAGCGATTGCTTTGCCAACAGATTTCTCTGCACGAATTGCAAGAAACACACAGATATATCTGCAAGCAGAAACCAAAATTACCAAAACAGTCGATCCTTGGGCAGGAAGTTATTATGTTGAAAATTTAACCGCAGAAATTGCCGAAAAAGCTTGGGAATTAATTCAAGAAGTCGAAAATCTTGGTGGAATGACTAAGGCAATTGAAGCCGGAATTCCGAAGTTAAGAATTGAAGAAGCTGCAGCACGAAAACAAGCAAGAATTGATAGCAATCAAGATATAATCGTAGGTGTCAATAAATACCGATTAGAAAAAGAAGATCCGCTTCATATTTTAGATGTAGATAATCAATTGGTACGCCAACAACAAGTAGCTCAATTAGAAGAAATAAAAGCTTCACGAGATTCCAAAAAAGTACAAAAATGTTTATCTTTACTTACAGAAGCAGCAAAAACTGGCACCCAAAATTTATTAGAATTAGCGGTAAATGCAGCAAGAGAACGAGCAACTCTAGGTGAAATTAGTACTGCTTTAGAAAGTGTTTTTGGTAGATATAAAGCACAAATTAAATCGTTTAGCGGAGTGTATAGTAAAGAAATAAATAACGACAAAAGCTTTGAAGAAGCTAGAAAAATAGCAGACGAATTTGCAAAAAAAGAAGGTCGTCGTCCTAGAATAATGATTGCAAAAATGGGACAAGACGGTCATGATCGCGGAGCAAAAGTAGTTGCTACGGGTTATGCTGATATTGGTTTTGATGTAGATATTGGACCATTATTTCAAACACCAGCAGAAGCAGCAAAACAAGCAGTAGAAAACGACGTTCATATCTTGGGAGTTTCCTCATTAGCTGCCGGACATAAAACCTTAGTTCCGCAAGTTATTGCCGAATTAGAAAAATATGGCCGACAAGATATTATGGTTGTAGTTGGTGGTGTAATTCCGCATCAAGATTACCAATATTTATTTGATGCTGGCGCAGTTGCAGTTTTTGGACCAGGAACAAAAATTAGCGAAGCAGCAATAACCATCCTTAAAGTCTTACTGGAAGAATAAAAACTTAAAACAGTTACAATCCTAAATTAATTTTAAAATAGTATATTTACTTAAAACTAACTATTATGGCAAAGAGTCAAGACGCAAAAAAAACCGAGAAAAAAGAACCGCTAAAAACTGCAAAAGAAAAAAAAGCAGAAAAACGCGATAAGAAAAATGCTCCTAAAAGAGATTAATTTCACAATCAACATCGACTGAGAAGTTGGTGTTTTTTTATGAAAATATTATTTTAATCTAAATTGAAATTCCTACTTAGATTAAACCTTATCCTCTTTTCAACCAACCAGTAACACTCATTCTTCTGGCATTCGTTTCCAAAACTTCGTGTTCTAATTCGCTACTTTTAAAAAAAACAGTGGTTCCTTGTTTGGGTTCAATTTTTTGTTGCCTGTTTTCATGAAAAACTTGAAGTTCACCGCCATCCTCTTTTTTCCAATTAGGATTTAAATAACTAATCATAGAGAATTGCCGACTCGAATTATCTTTGAATTGATCTAAATGTCGTTTGTAAAATGCACCCTTTTCGTATAAGGAATAATGAAACTCATAGCCTGTAATTCCAGCATAACAAGTTTCGTTTAAGTAGGATATAAAAGCATCTATTTTTTCAAAAAATGCATTTTCGTATTCATTATTATTTTTTTTATCTAACCAAAAAATTTTATCTCGTCTAATGGTTTGGTTGTTCTGTAATTTAAGATCGTTTCCTATACCTGCGCTTACTAATAATTCTACTTCTTTTAAAGAAAGTATATTATTTGCAAGATGGTTACATAAATTGGGGTCTAAAAAGTCTAAAGATAAACCAACATTGTTGGCGAGATAGCTTGCTATTAACGTTTCAAAACTTGCATCCATAACAACCTAAACTTGAAAGTACAAGTTGGTGCTAAGGTAATCTAATATTTAATTCAATTTTCAATTTTTTTGGAACAGAATCACATCGAGAAATTTTAAATGAACTTACTAAATTTTCATTTCAAATAGAAATCCATTTTATTAGATTCAACATTTTTGTTAAAATGGAAATAGAAAAATTAAAAATCTAGATGTATGACACTGTTTATTGTCAAATTCATAAAAATGTAATTTTTTAACTAATTTAGTGAAAATTTTTGGGTAATATTTTAAAATATACATAGTATTGCACTAGTAACAACCTCAAATCTTTAATTATGAATACAAAAATTTTTAAACTATCAGTACTTTCGGTAATATTTGGCTTAGGCTCCTGTGCAAGCGATGACGGAAATTCTGCAGAAAATGTAATTGCTGAATTAGCTTCTTCAGAAAAAGGAAATTTTACAAAAGAGTGTAATTATGTAGATAACAATTGGAGTTCTTCGGCTGTTTTAAGCACTTCTTTTGGCTCTTCAACAGATACTAATTTTATGAATAATCAAAATTCTAAAATTGCCTCAGTTTGGGGAAGACCATCTGTATTACTTCGTTTTGTAAAAGATGTAACAAACCCAGGATCAACTTACAATGCAATTTCTTATAGTTCTCAAAAAATATATTACGGAGAAGCAATATATAAAGATGCTAAAACTTATGGACAGATTGTAAATGCAATGATTTTAGCACATGAATTTGGTCACCAATTACAATATACTTATGGAATTCCTTCTGTAAACGAAACTACAGCAAGAGCTTCTGAATTAGAAGCCGATGGAATGGCTGGTTACTACTTAAGAAGACCAACTGGATACAATCAAAGTTCTTTCGCTGCAATTGCACCGGCTTATGATTTTGCTTTTAAAATTGGAGATTACGCGACGACAAGTTCTGGTCACCATGGTACGCCACCACAACGTCGTTCTGCAGTTCGTTTAGGATTTTTATTAGGTCAATATAGTTTAAGCGCACTAGATTTTGATGCCAACTTCTTTTACTACTATTCTGGTGTTTTAAACGGAACGTATCGTTCTGCAAAACCTGCAGGATATAATGCAGAAATTGATGCCTACATAAAATCTCATGCAAATGAATTGAAAGATATTATGACAGGTAAAATGTCGAAAGAAACCTACTACCAATTAGACTAATTGAGCTATTCAAAATAATTTAAAAGTGTGAGATGTATTTCTTGCACTTTTTTTTTGCAATATGTTAATTTGTTTAATCTTATGTTAAAAACAATGAACAAATTAAATATTTTTTTTATTTTTGACTTAACATTTAACGTAAAAACAAATATTATGAAACTTACAAAAGCATTTGCAGTGTTAGCAATTATTGGTTTAGTTGCAACATCTTGTGGAAAAAACGAGAAAAAAGAAATGAACGAAGAAGTTGCGACAGATACTTTAGCAACAACTGAAGAAACTGTAGCAACACTTAATATTGTAGAAGTAGCTTCAGGAAACGAAAACTTTTCAACTCTTGTTGCAGCAGTTACAGCAGCAGATTTAGGAGCAACATTGAGTGGCGATGGTCCGTTTACAGTTTTTGCACCAACAAATGATGCTTTCGCTAAATTACCTGCAGGAACAGTAGAAACTTTATTAAAGCCAGAAAATAAAGCAAAATTAGCTTCTATCTTAACTTACCATGTTGTATCAGGAAAATTTGATGCTACAACTGTAATAGATGCAATTAAAGCAAACAACAATAAATATACGGTAACAACAGTAAATGGTGCTAAAATTGATTTAAGTCTAAAAGACGACAAAGTAATTTTAACAGATGCTACCGGAGCAACTGCGACAGTAACAATGCCAGACGTAGAAGCTTCAAATGGAGTAATACATGCAATTGATTCTGTTGTAATGCCAACAAAATAAGTTTAATTATTAGTTTGGGGAAAACCGTTACCATACATTTTGGTAACGGTTTTTTTTTGTTCAAAAATCAATAAAATTATATTAGAAAAACTAGACATTAAAATATTTTATCCCAAAAAAAACTATATTTGTTTCAACTAAAAAAAATCCTATGAATTTTTCAAAAAAAATGCTTCGCGATGATGCCTTGCAAGGCAAAGTAATTATAGTAACTGGTGGCGGAAGCGGATTAGGCAAAGCCATGACAAAATATTTTTTAGAGTTAGGAGCAAATGTTGCAATAACCTCAAGAGATTTAGAGAAACTCCAAAATACGGCAGCAGAATTGCAAAATGAGGTAAGCGGGACTTGTTTTGCCGTACAGTGTGATGTTAGGCATTACGACCAAGTAGAAACCATGTTACAATTGGTTTTAGCAAAGTTTGGAAAAGTAGATGTTTTATTAAATAACGCAGCAGGAAACTTTATAGCGCCAACAGAACGATTATCAGCAAACGCTTTTGATACCATTATAGATATTGTATTAAAAGGAACAAAAAACTGTACACTTGCTTTGGGAAAGCATTGGATTGCCAAAAAACAAGAATCTTCTGTAGTCTTAAACATAGTCACCACATACGCTTGGACAGGATCAGCTTATGTGGTACCAAGTGCAACAGCAAAAGCTGGGGTACTTGCAATGACAAGAAGTTTGGCAGTAGAATGGGCAAAATATGGCATTCGTACCAACGCAATTGCACCTGGACCATTTCCTACTAAAGGCGCATGGGAACGATTATTACCTGGTGATTTAGCTAAAGAATTTGACATGACCAAAAAAGTACCGTTACGACGCGTTGGCAACCACCAAGAATTAGCAAATTTGGCAGCCTATTTGGTATCTGATTTTTCTGGATATATAAATGGCGAAGTAGTAACAATTGATGGTGGAGAATGGCTTCAAGGCGCAGGCGAATTTAACATGCTCGAAAAAATTAAACCAGAAATGTGGGATATGCTAGAAGCAATGATTAAACAAAAAGGAAGTAAATAAAAAGCGTTTTTGGGCGTGTCCTTTCAGGTCAGGTTTTAGCACTCGCTTTTATGGGTTGTTCCATTACATTTCACAACCCAAAAAGAGCTCAAACAAACGCTCAATCCTTCACGCAAGCTTGGAAATGACAGACTATAATTTATAACAACGGCAAAGGCTTTAAAATCTTTGCCGTTTTTTAATTTTTATAATATTTTTAAAAATAGCCCAGATGGCACTGTACAGCTTGTGCAGGCAATTTGGTATTTTTTATGCGAGTAAAAATGCGACCGCAGGAAGCACTTTTTACGACCAATAAAAAAACCAAATTGGCAAGCAACTGGAAAGGAACAGCTGGAAAAGCTTGTTAAAAATATAGTAATCAACAATTAACTATTGTTAACAAAATAGATTTTCTAAACCCATAAAAAATTGTATTTTTACCACTCAAAATTTTAAAATATTCATGGGTAAAATAATTGCAATTGCCAACCAAAAAGGCGGAGTAGGAAAAACAACAACTTCTATTAATTTGGCGGCTTCACTGGGTGTTTTAGAAAAAAAAGTGTTACTAATTGATGCCGATCCGCAAGCAAATGCAAGTTCTGGTTTGGGAATTGATGTAGAAAATGTTGCCATTGGAACCTATCAGATTTTAGAACACAGCAATATTCCAGAAGATGCTATTGTAAAATCAAGCGCGCCAAACGTAGATATTATTCCGGCACACATTGATTTGGTAGCCATAGAAATTGAATTGGTAGATAAAGAAAATCGCGAATATATGCTGAAACAAGCATTAGAAAGTGTTCGTGAAAAATACGATTATATTTTAATTGATTGCGCACCATCTTTGGGTTTGCTTACTTTAAATGCTTTAACGGCGGCAGATTCTGTAGTAATACCAATACAATGCGAATATTTTGCGTTAGAAGGTTTGGGCAAATTGTTAAATACTATTAAAAGTGTTCAAAAAATTCACAATGCAGATTTGGATATTGAAGGTTTGTTGTTAACCATGTTTGACTCGCGTTTGCGACTGTCAAATCAAGTGGTAGAAGAAGTTCAGAAACATTTTAACGAAATGGTTTTTGACACAATCATACAACGAAATGTAAAATTGAGCGAAGCACCAAGTTTTGGCGAAAGCATTATCAATTTTGACGCAACGAGCAAAGGCGCAATGAATTACCTTAGCTTGGCAGAAGAAATTATCAAAAAAAATAGCAAATAAATTATACTATTTACATGGCAAAAGCAGTTAAAAAACAAGCTTTAGGAAGAGGTTTATCCGCACTTTTAAAAGATCCAGAAAACGATATTAAATCGGTTAACGATAAAAATGCAGATAAAGTTGTTGGCAACATTATTGAGCTTGATTTAGAGACTATTGAAATAAATCCGTTTCAACCTCGTAGTAATTTTAACGAAGAATCTTTACAAGAATTGGCACGTTCTATCCAAGAACTTGGTGTAATTCAGCCTATAACCGTACGCAAATTAGACTTTAATAAATACCAATTAATTTCTGGTGAACGTCGTTTGCGAGCATCAAAATCTATTGGCCTTACCACTATTCCTTCTTATATTCGCATTGCGAACGACAACGAATCTTTGGTAATGGCTTTGGTAGAAAATATCCAACGCCATGATTTAGATCCTATTGAAATTGCGTTGTCCTACCAACGTTTAATTGACGAAATTCAACTAACGCAAGAACAAATGAGCGAACGTGTTGGTAAAAAGCGATCTACAATTACTAATTATTTACGATTATTAAAATTAGATCCGATTATACAAACTGGTATTCGTGACGGATTTATAAGTATGGGACATGGTCGAGCAATGATAAGTATTGAAGACCAAGACCAACAAGCAGAAGTATATCAAAAAATTGTAACAGAGAATTTGTCTGTTCGAGATACAGAAGCATTAGTAAAAAGTATATTAGAAGGCGGCAAAACTACTACTACTAAAAAAGGAAAAGCAAGTTCGCCTAAAATAGACGAAAGCCAACAAAATGCAATTGCTTCTTTTTTTGGAGCTAAAGTTGCAGTTTCTGTTGCAAGCAATGGTAAAGGTAAAATTACAATTCCGTTTCATTCGGAAGAAGATTTTAAACGAATTTTAAAATTAATTCAAGACTAATTGAAAAAAAGAATTTATATATCTTTTCTTGTCCTTATAATTTCTAACTTCACTGGTTTTTCTCAAAAAACAGAAATTAGCGAAGGACTAATTTTAAGTGATACTTTAGTAAAACAAGAATCAGATCCGTTGCGACCGGCAAGAGCAGCGTTTTATTCGGCTATTTTTCCTGGTTTAGGCCAAGTTTACAATAAGAAATACTGGAAATTGCCAATAGTTTATGGGGCAATTGGTGCTGGAATTTATTCTTATTCCTTCAATCAAAAAAAATATAAGGAATTTAGAAATGCCTACAAAAAACGATTAGACGGAACAAGTCAACCAACCGACAACCTAGGATTTTTAGATGACGGAAGGTTACTCGCCGGTCAAAAATTTTATCAAAAAAATAGAGATTTGTCTTTATTGGTAACTCTTGGCTTGTATATTCTAAATATTGTAGACGCCAACATTGATGCGCATTTGTTACAATATAATGTGAATGAAAACTTGTCTATAAAGCCAGATTTGCAGCAAGATGCCTTAACAAACAAACAAAATTTAGCTTTTACAATTGGGTACAACTTTTAGTTTTTGACTCCATATTGTAACAATTACAACATAAACGCTTCTAACACTATATGAAAATAGCTATATTAGGATATGGTAAAATGGGTAAAGTAATCGAAAAAAATGCTTTATCTCGTGGCCATGAAATAGTTTTAAGAAAATCGGCTGCTGACGGATTTGATGGTTTATTACAAGCTGATGTAGCAATAGATTTTAGTATTCCAGATGCAGCGGTTGCAAACATTTCAGAATGTTTAAACAATGGCATTCCAGTAATTTCTGGCACAACAGGTTGGTTAGAGAATTACCATGAAATGGTATCTTTATGTGAAGAAAATAAAGCAGCTTTTATTTATGGTTCCAATTTTAGTTTAGGAGTAAATTTGTTTTTTGAGTTAAATGAGCGATTGTCTCAATTAATGTCAAACTATCCAGATTACAAGGTTGCAATGGAAGAAATTCATCATACACAAAAACTAGATAAACCAAGCGGAACTTCAATTACACTTGCAAATTCAGTAATCAATAATATAAAATATAACGACTGGAATATTGAAAAGGAAGCCCAAGATTCTTTGTATATTGATGTAAAACGAATAGAAAACGTTCCGGGAACGCACCTTGTTTCTTACAATTCAGAAGTCGATTCTATTGAAATAAAGCATACAGCACATAACAGAGAAGGATTTGCACTGGGCGCAATTATTGCAGCAGAATGGTTAGTTGGTAAAACTGGTGTTTTTACTATGAAGGATGTTTTGGGATTAAATTAAAAGCAATAAATTACTGATTACTAACAAGTAAAATTAATAAAAAAAATAAAAATTATGACACTATATGCATGGTTTGTTTTCTTCTTACTAGTTCAACTAATTCACGGATTAGGAACTTGGAAACTTTATGAAAAAGCAGGTAGAAAATCATGGGAAGCTTTTATTCCTATTTATAATTCGATTGTTTTAATGAAAATTATAAACCGTCCAACTTGGTATACCTTTCTTTTATTTTTACCGGTAATTAATTTAATTATGTTTCCAGTAATCTGGACAGAAACTTTACGCTCTTTCGGAAAAAAATCAAGCGTAGATACTTTCTTAGGAATTATAACACTCGGGTTTTACATCTATTACATTAACTACGTAGAAAAAGTTACATATATTGAAAACAGAAGTCTAGTTCCAGCCACAAAAACCGGAGATACTGTTAGTTCTTTATTGTTTGCTGTAGTTGTAGCTACTTTTGTACACACCTATTTCTTACAACCATTTACAATTCCTTCGGCTTCGTTAGAAAAATCCTTGTTAATTGGTGATTTCTTATTTGTAAGTAAAATAAATTATGGCGCAAGAGTTCCTATGACGGTTGTTGCTGCACCAATGGTTCACGATACTCTACCTTTTGTAAAAATAAAATCATACTTATATGATGATACAAACAAAGATTCGTGGAAAAACAAATTGCAATTCCCATATCTTAGACTTCCAGCAATTGAAACCATAAAAAATAATGATATTGTGGTATTTAATTGGCCTGCAGATACATTATATCATATGTATAAACCAGCAGATCGACGATACGATAAACCAATAGATAAACGCACAAATTATGTAAAACGATGTGTCGGAATTGCTGGAGATTCACTGCAAATTAAAAACGGAATTGTTTTTATAAACGGAAAAGAATTAATTTTACCAGAAAGAGCAAGACCACAATATTCGTATAAAGTAGCTTTAGAACCAACGGCCAATATTGACTTTGAATACTTATTTAAAGATATGGATATTACCGATGGTGGAACATTTACAAGCGAACAGCGAGATACTCTTTTAATATTTGCTTTGCCATTTGATAAGGTAGATCGTTTTAAGAATATTCCTGGTGTAAAAAGTATCACAAGGGTTATTCACAAAGGTGCAGAAGACGGAATTTTTCCAGATTTCAAAGACGGCAATGCCTCTATAACTAATAATTGGAACAACGATAATTATGGCCCAATTTACATTCCTAAGCAAGGAAAAACAGTAGTATTAAATCTTCAATCTCTTCCTTTTTTCCGCAAAATAATTAGTGAATATGAAGGAAATGATTTAAAAGTGGTTGGAAACGATATTTTTGTAAACGATGAAAAAGTGTCGAATTACACATTCAAACAAAATTATTTTTGGATGATGGGTGACAATCGCCACAACTCTTTAGATGCGCGATACTTCGGATTTACACCAGAAGATCATATTGTAGGAAAGCCAATTTTTATATGGATGAGTTGGGATTCAAACGGCAAAGGTTTGAACAAAGTTCGTTGGGATAGAGTTTTTACAACAGTAAGTGGCGATGGACAACCGCAATCGTATTTTATATACTTTTTAATTGCTTTAGCTTTGTATTTTGGTATTGATTATCTCATTAAAAAAAGAAAGGATACTAATTCATAATTAGCTATTTCTAGCCCAATGGAAAACAATATTATATTTACTAACGTTTTGATTCAGCCAAGTTACTTTCCTTCTATAAGTAGCTTTATAGCGATGGCAAATACAACTTCTGTAACCTTGGAAAGAGAAGATAATTTCCAGAAACAAACCAATAGAAACAGGATGTATATTTACAGTCCTAATGGTTTGCAGTTACTCAATATCCCTGCAAAACACGCAACTATAAGCAATCAAAAAAGTAAAGACATTAAAATAGAAAATGATTTTGGATGGCAAAAGCAGCACTTTAAATCATTAGAAGCTGCATACCGAAGTTCTCCATTTTTTGAATACTTTGAAGACTCTTTACGGTACATTTTTGAAACCAAGTACACCTTTTTAAAAGACGTACAGAATGACTCATTTGAATTAGCTTGTAAATGGATTGGCTTAAAAAACACCTTTAAAGAAACAACCGAATATTTTGCAGAACCAAAAGATTGCATTGATTTACGATTTTTGGCAAATGGAAAAAAAGACAAAACTACAATTACTCCTTATACTCAAGTTTTTCAAGAAAAACATGGATTCTTAAACAATCTAAGTATTTTAGATTTAGTGTTTAATGAAGGCCGATATGCCCTAGATTATTTAAAAAACGAGAATTTAATTCTTTAAGCCAATTCTTGTAACGATAGGAAAGTGATCGGAATTTTTGAATTTAGGAAAACTCTCAAACTCTTTAACTTCCATTTTGGAGTTTACAAATATGTAATCAATTCGTACCGGATAATATTTAAAATCATAGGTAATACCGAAGCCTTTTCCTGCTTCTTCAAAACTATCTTGCAAATCTCCTTTGATAGTGCGATAGACGTAAGAAAATGCGCTGTTATTCATGTCCGCACAAATTATCAAAGGATATTTACACGCTTCTTTATGTTTTTTTAAAACTTCTGCTTGTCTTTGTTGTTCTTTAAAAGCATTACTAATCCGTTTTAAAACAGATTTAGATTTGGAGGTATTTATTTCACTGACGTCGTCTTTTATTTTATTTACATCGTGCGTAATCTGAACCGATTGTAAATGAATATCGTATACTCTAATAGTATCTTTTCCTACTTTTAAATCTGCAAAAATCATCGTATTATCTGCCGATTTTAAATTTATATTGCCTGTATTTATTATCGGGAATTTTGAAAAAATAGCTTGGCCAGATTTGATTTGCTTTCCTCCACTTAGAATAAATTTGTGTTTATAAACCCTAAAATCGACTCCAGTATTGGCAGAATATTCTTGAATACATAGAACATCTGGGTTAATCTTGCTTACAAAATTTTTAATAGAATCTGAGGCATTAGAATCAGGAAGCCATTCAAAAATATCAAATAAACGAACGTTGTAACTCATAATAACAATATCATTTTCTGATTTAGCCTTTTGTGTAGGTGTGAATTTGTAAAATTTATTGATGAATGTAATACCGATTAAAAGCGCAATTCCGGATAAGAAAAGCTGCCGTTTTAATTGCAATAACCAATAAATAAAACAAACACCATTTAAAATTAAAAACAATGGCAAAACTAAAGTTAAAGAAGATAAAAACGGAAATAACTTTGGTGCTAAAAAAGGTAATATATAAGCGCAATATGTTAATACAGCTAAAATTATATTTAACGTAAAGACCAATTTATTAAACCAAGACAGTTTTTTCATTCTATTTTTTATACTTTACTAAACTACAAGTAATAAGTTATTTGCCCGCTTTAAACAAAAAATCTTTTTCTTCTTGTGACAAACTATCGTATCCCGACTTGCTTATTTTATCTAAAATATCGTCTATTTGTTGTTGCGTTTTATCCTTTAAAACAATTTTACTTACGTTACTATTAGAAACCGGACGCTTATTATAATTAACATGTACCTTTTTAAACGGTGTTTTTTTAGACGGCCGAAATAAATTTGTAAAAAAATCAATTATTTTGGTTACAAAAGTACTTAAATCTGTTCCGTTTTCTAATAATTTAATATAGCTAAACCCGAATAAAGCTCCACCTAAGTGTGCAATGTGTCCGCCGGTATTGTCTGTAAAAATTTGCATCGCATCAAGCAGAACAAGTACTCCTGTTACATGCCATAACTTTACATTTCCTATTAAAAACAAACGCAATTGCGTTAGGGGTTGGTAAGTTGTTGCTGCAACTAAAATTGCCATTACTGCACCAGAAGCGCCAACAATATTAGATTCAAAATTTAATAGATTATAAGAAATAACAAAACATATTCCGGCAAAAATTATCGCAAGTAAATACAATCCCAAATATTGTTTTTCGTTAAAATAGGTAAGAAAAAGCCTACTTGAGAAGTTTAGTATTATCATATTAAAAAATAAATGAAAAAAACCGCCATGCAAGAAACCGTAGGTTAAAAAAGTCCATGAAAAAGGCAAAAACCATTTAGCATTAGAAGTTAGAGATAACCAAATAGGATATTGAAATCCGCCATTAGAAAAACTATAAAAAAATGGAATAGAAAGTAGGAACACGCCAACATTCCAATAAATTAGTTTGTTTGCCATTCCACCCAAACGGTATTGTAACTTTAAATCATCTATAATTTTCATATTCTTTTCCTACTTTTTTTAATTCCAGCGATTTTTGTCAAACTGATTTTTTTTCCAAAAATACACCATAATAAATCCTACTAATGCACCACCAATGTGTGCAAAATGGGCAATTCCAGTTCCACTTGTTCCAAATAATGATTTTCCAGAAAACCCAAGAAATAAATCTACTGATAATAATCCTATTACAAAATATTTTGCTTTTATAGGAACAGGAATAAATAGTAAACCTAGTCTTGCTTCTGGAAATTGAAAAGCAAAAGCAACTAACAAACCATATATCGCACCAGAAGCTCCAAGAACAGGAATTGAAGTCATATAATTTGCCTGAGCAATAAGATTGTATTGCTCTTGATTTACATTTTCTTTGGACAACATATTTCGGATTTCACCATCAATCATACGTCCGTTTGCATCAAAAAGTGTATCAAAATTTGCTTTAAGTAAAATTCGAATATCCGCTCCAGATAAATCTATACCTACAAC
>JBLIJW010000026.1:0-28299 GCA_047636155.1 Flavobacterium sp.
GGCGCGACGGGAACAGGTAAAACTAAGACCATACAAGTTTTTTCAGAACAGCTTTCTGCTGCAGGTATTCCTGTTTTAATGATGGATATTAAAGGTGACTTTTCTGGCATTGCAAAAGAAGGTGAAGAAAAATCTTTTATTACAGAACGCCACCAAAAAATAAACATACCTTATAATAAGAAAGCATTTCCCGTTGAATTAATGTCTTTATCTGAACAAAGTGGCGTTAGAATGCGTTCTACAGTTTCGGAATTTGGACCTGTTTTATTTTCTAGAATTCTGGATTTAAATGACACACAAACTGGCGTTGTATCGGTGATATTTAAATATTGTGATGACAAACAGATGGCATTACTGGATTTAAAAGATATTAAAAAGGTACTTAACTACATAACCGAAGAAGGGAAATATGAAATTTCTAAAGAATATGGTAAAATTTCGACATCTACCACAGGAACTATCCTAAGAAAGATAATTGCATTAGAACAACAAGGAGGTGATATATTTTTTGGAGAAAAATCGTTCGAAGTAGAAGATTTATTACGAATTGATGAAAATGGAAATGGTTACATTAATATCATCCGCTTGACGGACATTCAAGACAAACCTAAATTATTTTCGACATTTATGCTGAGTCTTTTAGCAGAAATATACCAAAGCATGCCAGAAAAAGGCGATGCCGATAAGCCCGAATTAATTTTATTTATTGATGAAGCACATTTATTATTTGATGAAGCGAGTAAAGTATTATTAGATCAAGTAGAAACTATTATTAAACTAATACGTTCTAAAGGCGTTGGTGTTTATTTTGTAACGCAAAATCCAATGGATATCCCTAAAGGCGTTTTAGCCCAATTAGGCTTAAAAATACAACATGCCTTGCGCGCATTCACTGCTAATGACCGCCAAGCTATTAAACAAACAGCAGATAATTATCCAAGTTCTGAATTTTATAAAACAGACGAACTTTTAACCTCATTAGGAATTGGAGAAGCTTTAGTAACCGGCTTAAATGAAAAAGGAATTCCGACTCCTTTAGCTGCAACAATGCTTCGTGCACCAATGAGCAGAATGGATATTTTAAGTCAGTCGGAAATCGATGAAATTAATAAAAACTCAAAATTAGTTCGAAAATATTCAGAAGTAATTGATAGAGAAAGTGCTTATGAAATTTTAAATAAAAAAATAGCAGAAGCAACAACCATTGCAGAACAAGAAAACCCGAAACAAGAAGAAACAAAACGAAAAAGCAACGAACCAACTACTGCCGAAGTTATTGGCAAATCGGTTACAAAAGTGGTCACAAGCGCTACTTTTATTCGAGGAGTTTTTGGTATTTTAATGAAGGTTTTTGGAACTAAAAGAAAATAATTTTTGAAATATGAAAAAATACATCATACAAAAAAGTCCATTTGTTGTGCCAACTACAGATGGTAAATTAATTGAAGAACACCACGGAATGGCAGCAACAAACAATCCGAATATTTCTATTGCACATATGGTTGCACCACCATATTGGAAAGAACCATTTCAAACTCCAGAATTTGAGGAGTATACCTATATAATAAGCGGTAAAAAACAATTTATTATAGAAGACGAAATTATTATATTAGAAGCTGGTCAATCTATTAAAATAGAAAAAAACACAAGAGTTCAATATTCTAATCCGTTTGAATTACCATGCGAATATATTGCCGTTTGCCTACCCGCTTTTGATTTTACAAAAGTCAACCGAGAAGACTAAAACAAACAAATTGTCATGAAAAAAGAAACAACAAAAAAAAGAATAATAATAGTTGGAGCAGGTTTTGCAGGCTTGCGTTTAGCACAAGATTTAGAAGATACAGATTATGAAATTATGTTGATTGACAAATTCAATTACCACCAATTTCAACCTTTGATGTATCAAGTTGCAACAGCACGATTAGAACCCGCGAATATTTCTTTTCCGCTAAGAAAGGTATTTCAACATTCTAATAATGTCAGAATTCGTATCGCAGAAGTTTTAAAAATAAATTCTGATACCAAAGAATTGATAACTAATGTTGACACTTTTTCTTACGATTATTTGGTTATCGCTTTTGGATGTACCACTAATTATTTTGGCAATAAAGAAATAGAGAAGTATGCCTATCCAATGAAATCGGTGCCAGAAGCAATAAGTTTACGAAACGAAATTTTACAAACCTTTGAAGATGCATTCACTGTTTCTCCAGAAGAATTAAAAAGTTTAATGAATTTTGTAATCGTTGGCGGCGGACCAACTGGTGTTGAATTAGCTGGTGCTTTGGCAGAGATGAAAAAAAATGTTTTGCCAAAAGATTATCCGGACAAAGATTTTTCTAATCTAACCATATATTTATTAGAAGGCACACCAAATGTTTTAAGTCCGATGAGTGAAAACTCTCAGAAAAAATCCCAACAGTATTTAGAAGATTTAGGTGTAATAGTAAAAACAAGCACAATTGTAAGTAATTATGACGGGAAAACGGTAACACTTCAAAGCGGAGAAACTATAAATTCTAGCAATGTAATTTGGGCAGCTGGTGTTACCGGAAATACTATTGAAGGTTTGTCTACGGATAGCTATACAAAAGGAAACAGATTTAAAGTAAACCGCTTTAATCAAATTGAAAATTCAGAAACTATTTTTGCCGTAGGAGATATTTGTCTTATGGAAACGCCAAAATATCAAAACGGACATCCGCAAGTTGCAAGTGTAGCAATAGAACAAGCACAAATTTTAGCAAAAAACTTTAAAAATATTTTAAAGCAAAAATCCTTAACCGAATTTGAATACCACGACAAAGGTTCGATGGCTACAATTGGTAAAAGAAAAGCAGTAGTAGATTTACCAAATTTTAGTTTTGATGGACGACTGGCTTGGTTCACTTGGATGTTTGTTCACCTAATGTTGATACTAAGTGTGAAAAGTAAACTAACTATTTTCATTAACTGGATGTTTAGTTATTTTAGTAACGATAGTGCATTGCGTGTTTTACTAAAACCATCAGAAAAAAAAGGATTATAATTTATTGTTTTAAAAGTTCAAGAATTTTATGTTCTACTTCTTTTGAATTCCAATTTTCATTAATATTTGGCATTTTTAAAACCTCTTGCATTAACTGGTTTTGATATTCGCCAATTGCTAAAGCTTCTGAATATGGTTGTAAACTAAAAGTTACTCTACTGTATAAAGGCAACCATTTATCTGGATGCAAATCAGAAAACCATTTTTCAATTTTCTTTTGTAGCAAGAAATTTTCATCTGCGGTCTTTGCACTCATTTCTGTAAAATTGCGTTCGGCTAACTCTGCAATGGCATCGGCATTGGGTTTTCGAGATATTTCGTATTCTTTAAAAATGGCTTCCCAATCGTCACCATGTTTTTTAATAATTTCATTTAATATGGTAATATCTTCAAATCCTGCGTTCATACCTTGTCCGTAAAACGGAACAATGGCATGTGCTGAATCGCCAATTAGAGCAATTTTATCTTCGTAAGTCCAGGGATAGCATTTCATTTTAACCAAATAACTAGTTGGATTTTTAAAATAATCCTCCATTAAATTCGGAATAATTTCTTTAGTATCCGGAAAATATTCTTCAAAAAACAATTTCAAGTCTGCTTCTGTTTTTATAGATTCAAAACTAGTTTCGCCTTCAAAAGGCATAAATAAAGTACAAGTAAAACTACCGTCTAAATTAGCTAAACCCATTAACATAAATTCACCTCGCGGCCAAATATGTAGGGAGTTTTTATCTATTTTATGCGAACCATCAAGATTAGCAGGAATGTGCAATTCTTTGTATCCGATTTTCATGAATTCCTGCGAATAATCAAACAAGCTTTGGCGTTGCATTCGGTGTCGAATTCTGCTAAATGCACCATCGGCTCCAAAAACTTTGTCAAATTTTAATTCGGTCCATTCACCACGTTCGGTTTCTCCAATATATAAAACAGCTTCTTTTAAAGAAACATCCCAAACCCGTTTTTCAAAAAAGAAATCTACTCCAGCATTTTCTGCCAGATCAATCATTTTTCTGTTTAATATTCCGCGAGATAACGAAAAAATAGCTTCGTCTTCTTTGCCATATTTTTGGGTGGTAAAAGTTCCATCTGGCAAATGTATTCCTCTTTTATCTACCGGAATTCCGATTTCACGAATTGCATCTTCTAAACCAATATCTTGTAAGGTTTTCCAACCACGAGTTGACATTACTAAATTTATCGAACGACCAGAAAATTGCACGGTACGAATATCCGGACTTCTATCAAAAACATGAACGGTATGTCCTAATTTCTTTAAATAGATTGCCAATAAAGTTCCTACTAAACCAGAACCTACAACCGCAATTTTTTGAGGAGTTTGCATTGAAAATTTCTTTAAACGCAAAAATAATGAATCTCGACCCAAAACAACTTAAAATACTGCTAAAAAATAGAATTAAATTATATAATAAAAATCAACCTCTGTTTTTTATTGTTTAATTTTTTTATACTTTTGTTAAACAAATAATGATGATGAAAAAAATTACTTCTTCCCAATTAAAAGAATTACATAAAGTACCGAGATTAAATTTAGTGAATAGCTGTACAGGTTACAAATCTTGCAATTTGATTGCAACGAAATCTAAAGATGGAATTTCTAACGTTGCTATATTTTCTTCCATTACGCATTTAGGGAGCGATCCTGCAATGTTAGGTTTTATTGTTCGGCCAGCTACTGTTCCTAGAAACACTTACCAAAATATTAAAGATTTAAAATACTTTACTGTAAATCACATCACAGAAAACATGATTGCAGCTGCGCATCATACTTCTGCAAATTACGAAGACGGAATTTCAGAATTTGACAAAACTGATTTAGAAGAAGAATACTACGACGGAATTGAAACGCCATTTGTTAAAAATTCTCCTGTACAATTGCTGTGTAAATATTTAAATGAATATGAAATTAAAGAAAATAATACCATTCATTTGATTGCCTCTATAGAAGCTATCTTTTATAAAGAAAGTTTAGAAGGAAAAGAAATGTGGTTACAGTTAGATAAAGAAAAAATAATAACTGTAAATGGTTTAGATGGTTATTGCGTCCCTACCTTAACAGATCGATTTAAATATGCACGAGTTGATCAAGCAACAGAATCGTTTTTAAAAGATAATTAATGGCACATAAAAAAGAAAATCTCCCAACCAAAATTTGTACTACTTGCAAACTTCCTTTTGCATGGAGAAAAAAATGGGAGAAAAATTGGGACGAAGTAAAATACTGTAGTGAAAGATGCAGACGAAGTAAATCGTAGTGTAATCTAATTTGTCAAAATAAAAAATAATAGAAACAAATGAATAATTTAGTTTGGTTTAGAAATGATTTGCGCGTTCAAGACAATACTTCTCTTTTTCTGGCAAGTAAAAATGCAAATAAAATAATTGCTGTTTATTGTTTAGATCCTAGACAATTTGAAATAAATAAACACGGATTTAAAAAAACGGAAAAGTTTAGAGCAAAATTTTTATTAGAAACATTACGGGATTTAAAAAATAACTTAACAAGTTTAAATATTCCGTTGTACATTTTTCATGATATTCCGGAAAATGTTTTACCGAAATTAGTAGACGAACATGCTATTACTTCTATCTTCTTGCAGAAAGAATGGACGCCAGATGAAGTATTAATTAATTCTAATTTAAAAAATGTTACAAATCTTTCCCAGACAAAATGGATAGAAACATACGATCAGTTTTTGTTTCATCCAAGCGATCTTCCGTATGCCGATTTTACTAAAATACCTGAAGTTTTCACCGAGTTCAGAAAAAAATGCGAAAAAGAAAGCAAAATTAGTCCTTGCGTTTCAATAACTACAATGCCAAAAGAGAATTTTTTCGAAACCTCAAAAGTAATTCCTAGTATAGAAGATTTAGGGTTAGAAAATTTTAAACTACATAAAAACTCGGCCTTTCCTTTTCGTGGTGGTGAAACGGCAGCTTTAAAAAGGATAGAAAATTACTTTTTTGAAACCGAAAATTTATCAGAATATAAAAAAACAAGAAACGGATTAATTGGTGAAAACTATAGTTCTAAACTATCTGCTTGGCTGTCAAACGGAAGCATTTCTGCCCGAACTATTTACTGGGAAGTTAAAAATTACGAAAGTGAAATTTGCAAGAATGAAGACACGTATTGGTTAATTTTTGAATTAATTTGGCGCGACTATTTTAAATATATTTCTTTAAAACACGGAGAAAAAATATTTAAATTAAGCGGAATTTTAGGCAAAGAATACGAATGGAAAAGTAATGATAAAGCCTTTCGTGAATGGACAAATGGAAACACGCGCGAACCTTTTGTAAATGCCAACATGTTAGAGTTGCAAAAAACAGGATTTATGAGTAACCGTGGCAGACAAAATGTAGCGAGTTATTGGGCAAAAGAATGGGAACAAGATTGGCGTATTGCGGCAAAATATTTTGAAAGTATGTTGATTGATTACGATGTACATTCTAATTACGGAAATTGGATGTATAATGCAGGAGTTGGTAACGATCCTAGAGACAGAAAATTTAATATAAAAAGACAAGCCGACATGTACGATCCTAAAGGAGAATACCAAAAACTTTGGAATTTTTAAAACAAAATTCTTTTATTTTACCCAAAAAGTTATCACATTACAAAATAGAAAATATGACCTTAAGACTTATTTTAGGCGACCAATTAAATAGTGAGCATTCCTGGTTTGAATCTGTTGATGAAAACACCATTTATTTAATGGCAGAAATGCAACAAGAAACCAATTACGTAAAACATCACATCCAAAAAGTAGTGGCATTCTTTTTGTCGATGCGAAATTTTGCAGAAGGCTTAAAAGAGAAAAAACACAAAATAATTTATTATTCTATTTCTGATAAAGACAATTTACACGATTTAAAAAAAATTATTTTATCAGAAATTAAAAATCATAACATTCAAAAATTTGAATACCAATTACCAGATGAATTTCGTTTAGACCAACAATTAAAAGAAATTTGCGAGGTTATATCTATTGAATCTGAGGCTTTTGATAGCGAACATTTTTTTACAACAAGAAACGAATTACAAGAATTTTTTGAAGGAAAAAAAATGCTTTTGATGGAAAATTTTTATCGCAACATGCGAAAAAAACACCATATTTTAATGAACGGATCGCTACCATTAGACGACCAATGGAATTTTGATCATGATAATCGATTGAAATATAAAGGCCAAGTTCCGATTCCGGATGCCAAGATATTTCCAAAACAAATTACAGAGGTTGTTACCGAAATTAAAAACCAAAACATCCAAACAATTGGAACAATAGATACAGAAAATTTTTCTTGGCCAACCTCAAGAAAGCAATGTTTACTGCAGTTAGATTATTTCTGTAAAAATTTATTAATCCATTTTGGAGATTTTGAAGATGCAATGCATACTGAACAGAAATTCTTATTTCATTCACGTTTGAGTTTTGCAATGAATTCTAAAATGCTTTCTCCAAAAGAAGTTATTGAAACTGCTATTTCCTATTTTCATAAAAACAAAGAAAAAATTACCACTTCGCAAATAGAAGGTTTTGTACGTCAGATTTTAGGTTGGCGCGAATATGTTCGTGGTATTTATTGGAAACAAATGCCAGAATATGCTAATTTAAATAAGCTCGAAAATTATAATAAATTACCCGAATTTTATTGGACGGGAAATACAAAAATGAACTGTATGCAAAAAAGTATTTCGCAAAGTTTACACGATGCTTATGCGCATCATATCCAACGTTTAATGATTATTGGTAATTTTTCTCTGTTAACACAAATGCATCCCGACGAAGTAGATAATTGGTATTTAGGAGTTTATATTGATGCTATTGAATGGGTAGAATTGCCAAATACTCGCGGCATGTCACAATTTGCAGATGGCGGAATTTTAGCCACCAAACCCTATGTTTCTTCTGGCAACTACATTAATAAAATGAGTAATTATTGTAGTAGTTGCCATTATTCTGTAAAAGATAAATTTGGCGAAAAAGCGTGTCCGTTTAATTCTTTGTATTGGAATTTTTTAGATGAGAAAAAAGAATATTTTAAAAACAACCAACGAATGGGAATGATGCTTAATTTATTAAAGAAAATTCCTGGCGAAGAATTATATCAGATAAAAGAAAAAGCAAATCACATTATAGAAAATTTGGATAGTTATTAACCAATTACTTAGGTTTAAAAACTAATTTACTTTTTGATTTTTGAATTTTTTCTGGATTCAATTCCATTTTTCGAAATGAACCTTTTGCGTACATTTCTGCTTGATCTGCATAATGTTTACTAGAAAAAACACCAGATTGTCCTGTTGGAATTATACTGTAACTCCTTTCTACATCAGAAAAATCAACAATTCTGCGTGTGCTTGGTCCGCCTTTTACCATCAGTTCTTTTTCGTCAGAATAGGTGAAAAACAAATTATTAATTACTTCGTTACTTCCTGCAACTTCAAAATTCCCAACACTTAAAAAAGTATCTAATAATTTTACCTTTCCTAACGGATGGTTGTGTTTTAAAATATGTACATTTTTCCACTTCCAATTATTCAAATCCGTTCCAAGTTGGTTTTCTAAACTTGCAATTGCTTCAGCAAATGAGGTAGTCATTATTTCTTGTCTGGTTTCTATCTTATTTTTTGTTTTAACATTATTCCACCAAACAGAATTTACGCTGGCACTTTGGTTTGAAATTATTTGTTTTATAATATGCGTAGATAAAAACAGATTAAAATTATCTTTTCCTAATTCGTCTTCAAAAGTATTTTTTAAATAAAAAAACGTCCATTTATTAAAAATAGTTGGCGCATTATCTTCCAAATTATTAGTGCCTTTCCAGGATTTTAAAATTTGTAGGGCTTTTTTTTCTGCTTCTGATTTTGGATTTGAAATTGCAGAAATCCAATTCTTAACAGTATTTTGCGCAGTTGCACTTGTATTGTCTAACAGCATTTTTTGCACATCTTCAGCTGTCCAATCGTTTTTTACAGCCAATAATGTATCTATTCGCATGGCGCGATCTTTGGGTAAATAATATCCGGGATACAAGTAATCATCTACCGCTTTGGGTTGGTTATTGGCAGAATACACATAATCTTTTGGTGGATTAATTGCTCTTGGATTCTTAGAAAATGGAAGAAATTCTTTACGGATAGCATTTTCGTCTGAAGCGTCCAAAATAAAATTGGGATTGGCTTTCATCTGATATAATTTTCCGGAAGTTATCCAAGCAATATTATCCCATTTATCGCCATACATAATATTTAAACCTGGCGCATGAACTAAAGAAACTCCTTTTTTAAATTCGTTTAAATTATTAGAATGCGATAATTGATAAACTGCTTGAAGAATTTCGTTTTTTTCTTGGGTAAAAATCCACGAAAGTGAAATGGGTTTATTTTTAGAAACATTATCAATTATGCCAGACATTATTGGTCTTCCGTTGGCGTATTTAATTTTTAATACAACATCAGTACTATCTTTAATCTTAATAGTTTTTGTAGTTATTTGATAATTTTGAAAACCAGTTTTAGTTTGAAATTGATTAGAATTATTCGGATTGTTCTTTTCTAAAAAAAGATCTAAATCGTCGTTTTCAAACATCGTCAAACCGTAAGCATAATCGTGATTGTGTCCAAGTAAGGGAAAAGGTGTTCCTGCAAGATAATAACCGTAAATTTCATGATTTGGAGTAACAATATGTGCTTCATACCAAGTAGCAGGTTGCGAAAACATAATATGCGGATCGTTAGCAAAAAGTACTTTTTTGTTTTTGGTTTTAGATGCGCCAATTACCCAACTATTGCTACCAACAAAAGCACCAACCGGAATACCATCTATCACATTTGCAACTGCTATTGCCATTTGAGAATATTCTTTCACTTCGCCATCAAAATTGGGTAATCGTTTGGAATTTAAACTTATATCTAAACCAAAATCGTTTAAATATTGTGCTCCTAAATTATCTCGAATATCGGTTAATAATGGATCTGATTTTTGTGCCATTGCAAAACTAAAAGACATATATCCAAAAATATTGTACACATCGTTTAGGCTAAGTTTTTCTTTTTTGATTCCGAGTAAGGTAAATTCAATTGGTGTTTTTCCTTCTTCAATATATAGGTTTACGCCTTCAAGATAAGCTAGCGCCATTTTATAGGCTTCTGAATTTTTATCCAATTCAGAAATAGCTTTTTTTGCAGCTTCATCAATAGCTAATGCTTTAAAAAAAGTGTCATTCTTAAGCATTACGCTTCCAAATATTTCAGATAATCGTCCTGGTGCAATTCTGCGCATCACTTCCATTTGCCATAAACGTTCTTGCGCATGCACATAACCTAAGGTTTGCATCGCATCTTTTTCTGAACTTGCATAAATATGCGGAACTCCAAATTCATCAAAATAAACGGTTGATTTATCCGACAAGTTTTTCATTGTAACTTCGCCTTCATAGTTTGGCTTAGACCAATAATAATATCCGACAAGACTTAAAAAAACAACAAAAATAAAAGCAAATATAAACTTTGCGAGCGATTTTAGAATTTTCATGAAAAAGTATTAGCAATCTCAAATCTAGTTAAATTTAAAGCAATAAAAAAATGGACTATAAGCAAAACTTACAAGTCCATTTTAAATGAATTTAAATTGAATTATTTTTTATTTCCGTCAATAATTGCTCCAGTACCGGCACCAATTCCAGCACCAGCTAAACCACCAATAATTGCACCTTGACCTTTTTTCTTACTGATAATTGCTCCAGTGGCAGCGCCAACTCCTGCACCAATTACAGCGCCTTTAGCAGTTGAACTCCAACCTTTTATTCTGGTTGACGTAGCAGGTGATGTTTGATTTACGACTACTACTTCTTTTCTATTTCTTTCGGCAGCGGCTTTTTGCTCTTCAACCATTACTTTCTTAGAATCTATAACACGCTGTTTCTCAACTATAGTTTGCAAAGAGTCGATTTTTGCTTGTTGCTCTACTTTTGCTGTTGAACCTTGGCTATCTGAGTTTTTACATGAAGTAAAACCTAAAGCCGCTACCATAAAAATTGCTAGATATTTCATGATTTTTTATTTAAATATTGATGTACAAAGTAAAGCGGAAAATATAAAATATTTCTCATACTATTATTATTTTACATTATATAATCCTATCCAGAATATTAAAAATGTAATTTAATGGATTTTAAAACTGAATACGTCTTCCTGTTTCTAATTTATTATTTTTTGCTAAAATTCCGCACAAGTGAAAAAGCATTCTTGCACCTACATTTCCGTCCCAATCGTCTGAATCGCCTGGCGCAACTTCTACTAAATCGAACCCGATAATTTCTTTTCCGCTGTCTGCCAATTTATTAAAAAGATATGTTACTCGTTCAAACGATAATCCGCCAGGAACAGGCGTACCAGTATTTGGACAATACCAAGGATTCATGCCATCAATATCAAAACTAATAGTTACCTTTTGAGGTAATTCTTGAATAATTTTTTCACATTGTTTTTGCCATGTTATTCCTTCAAAGCTTTCTGCTTTTAAATCACTATCGGTATGAATAATAACTCTATTACTTTCTGCTTTTACAACTTCTACTTCTTGCTCGCAAAAATCACGAATTCCTACTTGCACAATTTTTGTTATATTCGAAATCTTTAAAGCGTTATACATAATAGATGCATGAGAATAAGTAAAACCTTCGTAGGCATTTCTTAAATCCATGTGTGCATCTAAATGCAAGATTCCAAAGTCATCATGTTTGGTTGCCAAAGCTTCATAATACCCTAATGGTGTAGAATGATCACCACCAAGAAGTACTACTTTCTTTCCTTTATCCATCCAATACAAAATCTTCTCTTTAACCTCGGTATGCAGTTCTCGACAAGCTTTGTTTATTTTATATAGGTCATTTTGTAATTCTGGAAAAGTCTCTAAATCTTCACCTTCTTCTAACTTTTCAATTATTCCTTGGGCAAGATCTTTATATTTATCTGAATTTTGTTTCCAATGATTTGGAGCATTTTCATAAAAAATTCCGAGTTTCCATAGTTCAGGAAATTCTTGATGGCATAAATCTACCTGAAAAGATGCATCTAAAATTGCATCTGGACCTTCTGATGCTCCTGAACCATAACTTACAGTTACTTCCCAAGGAACCGGAATTATTATTATTTCTGATTGTTCTGCAGAAAATGGTAGTCCAAAAATTGTTGCATCGGGAGAACCTGGTTGCGATGGGTCAAAATTTTGTATTATTTGATCTTTAGTCATTTTTTTAATTTCGATATTCGGATTTTTGGTAATAGGTTTGTTGGATTGATAGATTTTCGTATTGCTAATTTTAAGCAAACTAAGATAAACATTTTCAATAATTTAATTCACTCTTGGTTTCTTAAAAAAGCTATAAATCTTATAAATTATATTACTAATTTTTACTTAGAATTCCTTGTTTTAAAATTTGTCCAAAATTATACATGTCTTCATAGGAACAATAAAATGGTGCTGGAGCAAAACGAATTACGTTTGGTTCGCGCCAATCGACCACAACGCCATTTTTCATCAAATAATGAAACAACTCTTTTCCTTGCCCGTGCAAGAAAACTGATAATTGACAACCTCGTTCTTCCGGATTGCTTGGTGTTATGATTTCAAATTTTGCTTCTTCTAATTCTTTATCAATTTCTTGTAAAACAAACTCTAAGTAAGATGTTATTTGATTTCTTTTTTTTATCAATTTTTCCATTCCAACTTCGGCAAACATTTCTGTAGATGCTAAATAAGGCGCCAAAGATAAAACTGGTAAATTGGATATTTGCCAACCATCTGCACCTTCAATAGGATCAAAAGTAGATTCCATTAAAAAGCGTGTTTCTTTTTTTTGTGCCCACCAACCAGCAAATCTTGGCAGATTTGAATTGTGATGTTTTTCATGAATAAAACAACCAGATGCATTTCCTGGACCAGAATTCATATATTTATAAGAACACCAAGATGCAAAATCTACATTCCAATCGTGCAGATTTAATTCGATGTTTCCTGCTGCATGCGCTAAATCGAACCCAACAATTGCACCTACTTTATGACCCGCTTGGGTAATAGTTTTCATATCAAATACTTGTCCTGTATAATAATTTACTCCACCAATTAAAACCAATGCTAGTTCATTTCCTACTTCATTTATTTTAGATAAAATATCTTCTAGCCTAATGTTATGTTCTCCTTCGCGACGTTTTATTTCTACGATGGCGTCTTCTGATTTATAACCATGGTGGTTTACTTGCGATTGAAACATGTATTGGTCTGACGGAAATGCCTTTTCTTCGCAAATAATTTTATAGCGCTTAGGCGTTGGTTTGTAAAAAGATACCATTAGTAAATGTAAATTTACCGTTAGAGTATTCATCACAGTTATTTCTGAAGGCTTTGTGCCAAATATTTTACTTAATGGTTTTGCAAAACGTTCGTGATAATCCCACCAAGATTTTTCTGCATAAAAGTGTCCTTCTACGGCTAAATTTGCCCAATCGTTCATCACCTCATCTACATATTTTTTTGCCGATTTAGGTTGTAAACCTAAGGAGTTTCCTGTGAAATAGATTACGTTTTTACCGTTATGTTGTGGAAAAATAAATTCATTTCGGTACTTGCGTAATTCGTCTTGTTGGTCTAAACTTTGTGCAAATTGGAGCGTATTTTGAAACTTCATCTTGTTGTACTATTTTTTGTTGTGGTTTTTGGACGGCAAATTAAACTGTTTAATTTCAGACTATTGAATTGTTTTACAAAAATACAGAAATTTGAATTAAGATAAAAGTGTTTTTAAAAATGCAATTTTATTCAACACCTTTAATCTTTAGCCCTGATTGAACGGCTAGCTTTGAAACGCAGTAGAAAACTAGTAGTGAAAGCAGGAATTACAAAAATTGAAAAAGCCCGAGCTTTGTTGCTACTAATAAAAAAATCCCACTTAATAGCGGGATTTTTTTGTTATTTCCAATTTATATTATTAGCATTGCGTCGCCATAGGAGTAGAATTTATATTTTTCTTCTATTGCTATTTCGTAAGCTTTTTTCATTAAATCGTGACCACAAAATGCAGAAACCATCATTAATAATGTTGATTTTGGAGTGTGGAAATTGGTTATCATTGCGTCTGCAATACTAAATTCGTGTGGTGGAAAAATAAATTTATTTGTCCAACCTTCAAAGGTATTTAGTGTTCGTTTAGATGAAACTGCACTTTCAACTGCTCGCATTGAGGTTGTACCTACGCAGCAAACTTTGAATTTTTTAGCTTTTGCATTGTTTACAATATCGCAAGCTTTTTGGTTTATTTTTAGTTCTTCTGAATCCATTTTGTGTTTAGATAAATCTTCTACTTCTACTGGATTAAAAGTTCCTAAACCGACATGAAGTGTTACTTCTGCAAAGTCAATTCCTTTTATTTCTAATTTTTTAAGCAAATGTTTAGAAAAGTGTAAACCTGCAGTTGGTGCTGCAACTGAACCTTCTTCTTTTGCATATATAGTTTGGTATCGTTCTGCATCTTCTGGTGTTACATCGCGTGAAATGTATTTTGGAATTGGAGTTTCACCAAGTTCTGTTAGTTTGCTTCGGAATTCTTCATAAGAACCATCGTATAAAAAACGTAAAGTTCTGCCTCGAGATGTTGTATTATCAATTACTTCGGCTACTAATGAATCGTCGTCGCCGAAATATAGTTTGTTTCCGATTCTTATTTTTCTTGCTGGATCAACCAAAACATCCCAAAGACGTTGTTCTGCATTTAGTTCTCGAAGTAAAAAAACTTCGATTCTTGCTCCGGTTTTTTCTTTGTTACCAAACATTCTTGCAGGAAAAACTTTGGTATTATTAAGCACCATTACATCACCTTCATCAAAATAATCAATAACATCTTTAAACATTTTGTGTTCAATAGTTCCGGTTTTTCTGTTGATAACCATTAATCGTGATTCGTCGCGGTTTTCTGCTGGAAATTCTGCTAATAATTCTGCTGGTAAATTGAAGCCAAAATGGGATAATTTCATTTGAAAAAGTTATGAGTTATAAGTTGTGTGTTATGAGTTGGTTACCCATAATTTCAACGCCTGCAAATATACGATTATGAAATAGGCGTTGTCAAGTAAAATGATGTTTATTTTTGATATTACTAAAATATCCTTTAATTTTCTTAGATAAAGGTCTATTTCAACTCAAAACCAATTGCTTTTAAATCGGTCCAGAATGTAGGAAATGATTTAGAAACAACCTCTGCTTCGTTTATAGTGATAGGAACTTTTAATGCCAAAGGTGCAAATGCCATTGCCATTCTGTGGTCTTGGTAGGTTTTAATTTCTATATTTTTATTTATCTTTTGAGAAGCTTGCAAGGTCAAAGTGTCTTGTGTTACAGAAACCTTAGCTCCTAGTTTTGATAATTCTGTTTTTAAAGCTTCTAATCGATCTGTTTCTTTAATTTTTAGAGTATGCAATCCGGTTAAATGACAGCCAATTCCTAAACCAAAACAAGTCACTGCAATTGTTTGAGCAATATCTGGCGCACTTTTTAGGTCGTACTCTTTTGGGTTTTGGTCGTTAGCTGTTACCTTTGAAATGGTAATAGATTGATTGTCGTTAAAAACTGTTTTAACTCCAAAATCGATATAAATTTGAGCTAATACAGAATCCCCTTGTAAACTATTTTTTTTATAAGATGAAAGTGTTATTGTTGTACCATCTTCTGCTAAAGCTACAATAGAATAAAAATACGACGCTGAACTCCAATCGGATTCAATAACTATGTTTTGAGGATTTATCTCTTTGGAATTCGAGTTGTTTGTTTGAGATTTTGCATTTACTTTAATTGTCTGTGATTCGAAGCTTGTTTCTATTCCGATTTCGTTTAGTAATGCCAAAGTCATTTTAATGTAAGGAACAGATGTCATTTCGCCTTCTAAGGTTAATTGCAATCCGTTTTCTAATTTGGAAGCAATTAATAACAACGCAGAAATATATTGACTACTTACATTTGCAGGAAGCGAAACTTTATTATTTATGATTTTTTTTCCTTGAATTCTAATTGGAGGATAACCTTCTTTTTCATCATAAGAAATGTTGGCACCAAGCTGATTTAAAGCATCTACTAAAATTTTAATTGGTCTTTCTTTCATTCGCGAAGAACCGGTTAAAATAGTTTCTCTACCTTCTTGAATTGCGAAAAATGCGGTAAGAAATCGCATTGCAGTTCCAGCATGGTGAATGTCAACAGTTTTAGAATTGTCATTCGCTAGCACGGCTGTTGTCATAACATCAGAATCATCTGATTTAGAGCTATTTTGCAGTATTAAATTTGGATATAATGCCTGCAGCAATAACAGCCTGTTGGTTTCTGATTTTGAACCAGTTATTTTAATTGAAGAATTTTTAGTAACTACTGATTTTTTTATATGTAATTGCATATTAGTTGGATACAAATTTAAGACCTATAATAGATACGATTAAAGTGGTTAAAAAGAAAATTCGCCACAATGTTGCTGGTTCTTTAAAAATAAAAATGCCAATTAAAACACTACCAATTGCACCAATTCCGGTCCAAACGGCATAAGCTGTTCCTATTGGAATTTCTTTAGTTGCTTTAACTAACAAAATCATGCTTATGGATAAACAAATTAAAAATCCTGCGTACCAATATCCTACGATTGGATAGCTTGCTTCTTTTGCCTTCCCTAAACAAGTTGCAAAGCCGACTTCAAACAATCCGGCTATGATTATTAATATCCAATTCATTAGTAATTTTTAGGTTTTGTAAAAAGAAGGTTTTATTTTAATTTTTCGTTGTTTTGGTGTCTGTCGTGATCGCGATTGGTTTTTACATCTAACTTTTTGTCAAAAGCTGCTTGAAGATCAATTCCAGTTTGGTTTGCCAGACATAAAACTACAAAAACCACATCGGCCAATTCTTCGCCAAGATCTTTGTTTTTATCGGATTCTTTTTCTGATTGTTCGCCGTAACGCCTTGCAATTATTCTGGCAACTTCGCCTACTTCTTCTGTAAGCTGCGCCATATTTGTGAGTTCGTTAAAATAGCGAACACCGTGATTTTTGATCCAATTATCTACTTCTAGTTGGGAGTTTTTTAGGTTCATTTTTCAGTTGGGAATTTTATATTTTTTCTTTCAGTCAAATATACTAATCCATACAGAATAAACCTTACACTTTTTTAAGTACTATTTTTTCGTTTTCTTTTTTAATCATTTCATTAAAAATAGCCTTAAGATCTTCATAATAATCGAATGAAATTAGCGATGAATTAATTTCAAGTCGGTAACTTATTTGTATTTTTTTGTCGGCAGTATTAATCAGGTATTTTAATCGTACCAAATTGTTTTCTAAAGTTAAGAATGATTGACTAGGTAGAGATTCAATTTCATATCCATCTGGGATATCTACATTTACTATATATTTATCTAAAAAAGGATAGACAAAATTGACCGGGAATTTTCTTTTTTCTTGTTTAAATGGATTTTCTTTGGTTGCATAAAAAAGCATCGGCGAAAAAAACAACTTATTACCAATAATTTCTGCGCCATTTTCTATATTAAAATCAAAGGATTGCACAATTGGTTTATCTAAATTTTCAATATTTAAAACTTCTAGATTGTTTATTTCAATGTTGTTGCGTCGTTTCTCTAAATTTTCAATATAACTTTCTTTATTAATTCCTCCATATTTATTTCTAAAACTATATGCACTAAAATGAGAAAATTGTTCTCTTATTTTACCAGAAATACTGCCAGCCGCTGGATTAATTGAAAAAATGGCGTTATAGGAATTATTAGATATTTCTTGTTGTTTTAAATCTACTTCTTCTGAGGTGTTGTTTTTTCTGATCATTCTGCCAACCCAATTTATAGCACGTTCTGGGATAACATTAGGAACGGTATTTTTATCTGTTGCATCCAACAAAATGATCTCTTTATTATTCTCAACGCCACAAATTACATAATCAAACGCTGTTCTTGAAGGAAATATAGCCAGTCCGTTTTCTCGTGTACTTAACAAAATAGGATTAGCTTCAATACCGGCATAGCGCAACATGGCAACTAACATCAGGTTAATTTCGGCAACATTTCCGATTCCATCTTTATATGCTTTTCTTACACCATCTTTACAATATATTCCGTGCTTACTATTCCATTTTACTTTAGCTTTCACAAAACCTAAAATTGTATTGATTTTGTCTTTTTGATCTAAAGTATTTTTTAAAAGAATATCTAAATCGTCATTAAAATATCCTGTTTTATTAACTTCGTTTCCAAAATTTTCATCTTCATAAATCTTTTTTGTTACTCCTTCCCAATCTAAAGAGTAATTTTCAGTAACCGTATTTGGATATTGGACTGATGCCAATTCTAACTTTAGAACAGAAGTGTAATTGTCAATATTATCTACAAAATCCTCTTCTACAATGGCAGGCATATCGAACTTACTGTATACAATTTTTTTTTCACCATATTCAATACCGTTAATATCTTCTAATGCCGTTTCTATTTTTTCGTAACCGGTTATAAAAGTTCGATAAGTAAAATACGAAGGAATGTAAGTTGTATATTCTACATAATCTGTAGGATATTTACTTTGAAATTTGAATTCGTTAAAGTTGTTAATGTATGGCGATAAATACTCGTAAGAAAACTCAATAATAGATCCTACTTTTACGTTAGGAAAACTTATCTTTTTTTGCATCCAATTTGCGCTGGATTCCTCTTTAAATTGATTTTCTGATTTCACTTTAGTCTTTTCAACTGCGCCATCGACCAAATTATAAGTATAGGCATTTGAAAATTTTACGATTTCTGAACCGCTGGAACTTGTATAATAGGGAATAGAATAATCGGCCAACGATAACCCTTCTTTTTTATATATTTTAATTTTATATTTAACTATGGTAGAAATTTCCCATTTATTACCGACATATGCAAACTTTGTTAAACCAGTTTTAAATACTATCGCTGCGGCAGCTGCGCTATCTGTAGGATGTTTTACTTCTTGCAACTGGTCTACAGTAACTTTACCCAAACTATGCTTTAATTGTGCAAAATTAGTTTGAAAAACAAATGACAAAGCAATTAAAATAATTTTTTTCATATTAAGTTTTCTTTGTTAGTAGGATTTTGGAGGCATCTAGTTTTACAACTTGTTCAATAAATTTCCGAAAGACATCGTACTCTTCTTTTTCAAAATTGCCTTTTTTTATTAAAAGTGATCTTTTATACTTTAACTTAGAATCAGACAAAATTTCAATACCTACATTATATTCTCCAAATTTAGTAGAAATAGTAACATCTTCTGGCTTACCATCTAATACATAATTATTAGGTAAATTAATGATAATTTCATCCTGATCATAAAATCCTCTTTGAATTTCAAAAGGATTTGACCTATTTCTATAACGTTGTGGTACAGATGCATATCTATTAAAAGCATTAATAGGAAACATAATTAAATTTCCGCTGAAAGAAGCATAATTGGTTGCAGAAATATCTAGATTTTCAGTAAATTGAAAGTTGTTTTTATTGTTAATAAAATTTACTTTTTCAATTTTTAAATTATTAATTTCAGATAAAAAAGATTTATAATAATCGGTAACTATTTTGGTTGTAGCATTCTCTAAAAAATACCTATCGTTGTATTGCGTTCCGTCAGAAACTATCTTTAATTGCGCTTTTAAATTCCCTGCTTCATCCACAGTTAAAAAACCGGTTTCTATTTGCGTACTTTTCTTTTCGTTATAATCGGATGTTTTAATTATTTGTCCGCCATCTTGGGTTACAACTAAGGCCATTCTATCATCTGTAAAATCGCCATTAAATCCAAATGGTGCTGTTTGACTTGTGCACTCTAAAGAGTAATATTTTCCTTGGTTTGGAATTGTAAGTATGGCATGATTTCCTTGCATGGAAACAAAGTTATTTTTAATGTCTTTTTTGGTAGAATCACCATAAATTAATGTGTAAAATGAAGGAACATTTACAGCATTTAATAAGGATTTGGTGTAATTGGAAAGCGCCTTGCAATCGCCATAACCCAAACGGTCTACATCTGCTGCATTCATTGGTTTCCATCCGCCAATTCCCAACTGTATGCTTACATAACGGACTTTGTTTTGAACGTATCCATAAATTATTTTTGCCTTTTCAATAGGATCTGTTGTGTTTCCTACCAAATCTATCATCTTTTGCTTTGTGGCATCGCTAATATCGTCTGTACCGGATAGCAGATTATTGTTAATCCACATTCCAAAATCCATCCAAGAAGTTGCAAATCCATCCACGCCTTCCAAATTAAATTTATCAAAACCAAAATAGGCTATTGGAACAATTCCTACAAAGGATGGCGAATATTCTTCCGATTTAATTGCGACCAAATTAGATGCATTATAACTGCAGCTACCTAAAATTTTATTGCTTTGGATAGAAAATCCTTCCCAATTATTTTCTTGAAATTTAAAACCTAAATCTGCCGGGTAAGAAATTGTAAAACTAGATTGTAACACGCTTTCAAAAAAATCGTCAATTGGCATCCAAGACGGAATAAAGGCAGTATTACTATTTTCGACCTGACTTTCAAATTCAATTATTAAGGGAAATTCTGTTGGAGTAAAATTTAAATACAAAACCCGATTGTCTGTAAAAACAGAAAAACCATCTGCTACACTAATATCCGTAAAATCACTTTTATCAAATTTTTTAATTTTGGAACCGTTGCTGTCGTAAACCGTCGCTTTTATAAAATTTATTTTAGAAGATTTATCGTAATATTCTAAAGCATCAATATTTTTGATTCCTAATTTATTTAATACTTTAATTTTTTTGTATTTTTTTATTAGATACGATTTCTGCGACTTGACATTAATAGCAATTTCTTGATTTAATATAATGCTATTAGCATTTTCAAGAAGTTTTTCTGAAATTATATTTAGGTCACTGTTGCTTTTTTGGGCAAATGAGACATTAAGAATACAGCATATGAGTATCCAACAATATTTGCAGATCATGAGAAAAGGTTTTTTCAAAAATATAATTATTTCTTAAAATAAACCTAAAATTTATTCTTTATTTTTCGAATCTATCAATATAGTAACTGGTCCATCGTTTATTAGAGCAACTTTCATATCGGCACCAAACTGACCAGTTTGAATGTTTTTACCTAACTCTCTTTGCATTTGCGAAATGAAATTTTTATAAATTGGAATGGCAATTTCTGGTTTTGCAGCTTTTATATAACTAGGTCGGTTGCCTTTTTTGGTTGCTGCATGCAAGGTGAACTGCGAAACTAAAATAATATCGCCATCGGTATCTTTTATAGAGTGATTCATTACCTGGTTTTCATCTGAAAAAATTCTCAGATTAGCAATTTTTGAAGTCAGCAAATTGGTATCTTCTTGATTATCTGCGTGTTCAATTCCTATTAAAATCAGTAATCCGGAAGCAATTTCTGCAACTACTTTTTCATTAATTGTTACAGATGCAGAAGAAACTCGTTGAATTACAGCTTTCATAATTTTAAAGTGAATTGCTATTTCTGTTGGGCGTTTAAATTTGTAAGAAACAGTTTAAATTCCCAAACAATTATTTTCTTGTTTTATCGCTTGCGGCGCGTTCATCATCAAAATTATCTGTGCGATAATTCTCGTCATCGCCTTCTAAAATTTTTAAATAACTGCTATACCGCGACCAAGCAATTTCATCTTTTTCTAAGGCATCTTTAACCGCACATTTTGGCTCGTCTTTATGCAAGCAATTATTGAATTTGCAAAATTCTTTCAATTTAAAAAATTCCGGAAAATAACCGCTAATTTCTTCTTTTCCCATATCTACAATTCCGAAACCTTTTATTCCTGGTGTGTCAATAATTCTGGCTCCAAAAGATAAATCGTACATTTCTGCAAAAGTTGTTGTATGTTGTCCTTGCATACTTTGCTCTGATATTGTTTTAGTTTTTAGATGCAATGTTGGTTCTAAAGCATTTACTAAAGTAGATTTTCCTACACCGGAATGTCCAGAAAACATAGAAACTTTATCTTTCATTAACTCTTTTAACTCTTCAATTCCTTTTTCTTGAGTTGAAGAAACGCGTAAACATTTATATCCTATTTGTTGATATACGTATTGCATGTACAATTGCTCGTCTAAGGTAACGGCATCAAAAGTATCAATTTTGTTAAAAACTAAAATAGTTTCGATTCCATATGCTTCTGCAGTTACCAAAAATCTATCAATAAAATTAAATGTGGTTGGCGGATTATTAATCGTAATTAATAAAAAAACAAAATCTAAATTAGACGCAATAATATGCGTTTGGTGAGACAGATTTACGGATTTTCTTACGATATAATTCTTTCTTTCTTGAATGTTATGGATAACACCAGTTATGGCATCGGATGATTCGTCTAATTCAAAATCAACTACGTCACCAACAGCTATTGGATTGGTACTTTTAATTCCTTTCATTCGAAATTTTCCTTTTATACGACATTCTACAAAATTACCTTTTGAAGATTTGACGGTATACCAACTACCAGTAGATTTATAAACGATTCCTGTCAAAATAATTATTAATTATAGAGTATATATTTTAAAGTGTAAAAGTAAAAAAAAGGATTTTAATAAACCGAACTATACCTTTAGATTATCAAAAAAGGCTGCTTAATTTAATAAACAGCCTTTTTAACACTTTTAAAAATGGATATTAATATTTGTAACCAACACCAGTTTTAATTGCTTGAGTACCACCAATAGCATTAGAATTTGCTCCAACGGTTGTTTTATCAGAAGTCATTAAAACAAATGCGCAACCTAATTTAGCCGCATCCATTTTTAATTTTTTTTGTGCTTTCTTATCTCCAGTATTCCCAGTTTGTAAGTTAATCAAACCTGTTTTCCCTCTAACTTCTCCTACTTTTTTTAATCCAGCGATATATCCTTTATCTTCTAAAATTACGACTTTCTCCCAATCGGCTTCTCCATTGATAACAATTTTTTCAGTTACTTCTTCTACTCTTTTGGTTTTTCCGTAAACAATTTTTTCGACCGCATATTTACCAATAGTATTTTCTGCATCTTCACCTTCGTATTTAAAGGTTACTGTATATTCGTCTAAACGAATTACTTTTCCTACAACTTTTTCGCCACTGTGCTTAACAATTTCATCGGATTGTGCGGTAGCAAAGTTTAAGCCGAATACAACGGCAACTAACAAAATAATTTTTTTCATTTGAATTTGGAATTTTTAAGGTTAATATAAATTCAGCACAATAATACAAAAAAAACCAATTCAAATTATGTATATCAAAAATAGTATATTAACTATTAATTATTTTTTCCTGATGACTAATACTTTCTTGGTGAATTGCCTTAAATATCTTTAAAATAAACTCTTCGCTCAAGCCTTTTTGTTCTCCATCTAAAATCATTTTACCCAAGATTTCATTCCATCTTTTATTTTGCAAAACGGCAACATTTTTTTCTTTCTTTAGTGCGCCAATTTTTTCTGCAACTAACATTCTGTTTCCTAAAATTTCTAGAAGTTTACTATCTGCAATGTCAATATTTGCGCGAAGTTTCAGCATTTCAGAATTATATTCGTCTTCTTGAACGTCTGGTTTTTTAACTTTTAAGTCTTCAAAAATTTGTTTTAAAACAGCTGGAGTTACTTGCTGCGCAGCATCACTCCATGCATTATCCGGATCGATATGTGTTTCAATAATTAATCCGTCGTAGTTTAAATCTAAGGCTTGTTGGGAAACTTCTTGAATCATATCGCGCTTTCCTGTAATGTGCGAAGGATCGCAAATTAATGGTAAATCTGGAAAACGATTTTGTAATTCAATCGCAATTTGCCATTCTGGAATGTTCCTATATTTAGTTTTTTCGTAAGTAGAAAATCCTCTGTGAATTACTCCCAATTTTTTAATTCCTGCATTATACAAACGTTCAACACCGCCAATCCATAATGCTAAATCTGGATTCACCGGATTTTTTACTAAAACTATTTTCTCGGTATTTTGTAAGGCATCTGCAATTTCTTGCACTGCAAATGGGTTTACTGTTGTTCTTGCACCTATCCAAAGTACATCAATATCATGAGCTAAAGCCAACTTTACATGCGCTGCGTTTGCAACTTCTGTAGCCATTAATAAACCTGTTTCTGCTTTTGCTTTTTGCAACCATTTTAAACCTATTTCGCCAACACCTTCGAATCCGCCCGGACGTGTTCTCGGCTTCCAAATTCCGGCACGAAAAATACTAACATCGCTATCTTTTAATTCGCGTGCAATTTGCATTACTTGATCTTCTGTTTCGGCACTACATGGTCCGGCAATTACCAACGGATGATCTAATTTAAATGCATCCAACCAATTTCTGAATTCTTTTTTATTTTCCATTTTTATTTTTTCTTAAACTTAATTTTTTAATTATGACTTTATATTCTTTCTAATGCTTCTTGAATTACTTCTTTGTTGACACACAATGAAAATCGGATATAATTTTTACCATTTGTTCCAAATATGCTTCCTGGTGTTATAAATATATTCTTTTCATACAGCAAATAATCTACAATTTCTTCTGGCGTTTTATTTTCGGGAATTTTTGCCCAAACAAACAATCCTGCGGTATTTTTATCGTAAGAACAATTTAATTTATCTGCAATTTTGAAAATTAAATCTCTACGTTTTTTATAAATTTCATTCTGTTCTTGATACCATTTTTTATCTACTTGCATTGCCGCTATTGCGCCTTTTTGAACCAGATAAAACATGCCACTGTCCATATTGCTTTTCACTTTTAATATTGCTTCAATCAAGGTAGGATTTCCCAAAACCATTCCGACTCGCCAACCCGACATGTTGCAAGTTTTTGATAACGAATTTAACTCTAAAACAAAGCCATCAGAATTGGGAGTTTTTAGGATGGAAATCGGATTGTCATTTAATATAAAACTGTACGGATTATCGTTTATAATTAAAATATTATGCTTTTTCCCAAAGTCAACTATTTTCTCAAAATCAGATAGTTTGGCTTTTGCACCGGTTGGCATGTTTGGATAGTTTATCCACATTAATTTTACAGTAGATAAATCTAATTTTTCCAATTCATTAAAATCGGGAAGCCAATTATTACCTTCAGATAAATTATAAAATACTGGTTTGGCTTGTACTATTTTTGCTACCGATTCATAAGTTGGATAACCCGGATTCGGTATTAAAACTCCGTCGCCCGGATTTAAAAATGCCAAGGAAATATGCATAATTCCTTCTTTAGAACCCATTAATGGTAAAATTTCCGAATTACTATCTAATACAACATCGTAATTACTTTCGTAAAATGCTGCAATTTGTTTTCTAAATTCTGGAATTCCTTGATAACTTTGATATTGGTGCGCTTTTATATCGTTCAAACTATTTTGCAAAGCAGAAACTACATCAGTATGTGGTTGTAAATCTGGACTACCAATTCCCATATTAATAATTGGTTTTCCTTGAGAAACCAATTGTTGTACTTCTCGTAATTTCTTAGAGAAATAATATTCGTTTACACTTTGTAACCTGTCTGCAAATTCAATCATATTTTTTATTTTGATGTTGTAATTACTATTGTTTCTTGCTTTCGTATTCTCCTAAAACCTTAAAATGCGTCGTCATTAATTGCAAAATATTTTTGGCTTTTTCAAAATGTTTGTGTTTTGTGAAAATACAATCCACAAAGAAAGAATATTGAAAAGGCGTTTCTATAATTGGCATCGATTGTATTTTTGTTAAATTGAGTTTGCAATTATTCATCACATTCAAAATAGTTGCTAAACTTCCCGGAGTATCATCTAACTCAAATTTTATAGAAGCTTTATTTATTAATTCAGTTTCTAAATGTTTTTGCATTTTGGAGACAATTACAAATCTTGTTTTATTACTTTGAATGGTATGAATTCCTGCAGCTAAAATATTTAAATCATATAATTCTGCTGCAATTGGTGCGGCCAAAGCACCTATATTTTTTAATTTATTTTGATGAATTCTTCTTGCTGTTTCTGCTGTATCTGCACTTTCTACTAATTTAATATGCGGATATTTTTCAAAAAAAACGGCACATTGTAACAAAGCAATTGGATGCGAATGTACTTCGTGAATATCTTGAATAGTTTGTCCTTTTAAAGCCATTAAATTCATGTGAATATCTAAATAATGCTCACCAATAATGTGTAAACCATTCTGATCTATTAAAGCATAATTCGGAACAATTGAACCAGCAATTGAATTTTCTAAGGCCATTATTCCTGTTTCAGAATCCATACTTTTTAAACTTTTTACCACATCGTTAAAAGACATGCATTCTTCAAAACTAGTTGGCTTGTAAAAATACTGTAACGCAACTTGGTGGTGAAACGAACCTTGTATTCCTTGAATGGCAATTTTAGCGTTATTGTGTATCATGTTTATGGCAAAAAAAAATCCCGATATACATCGGGATTGAATTAGTTAAATGGTATAGGTTACAAAAAACTACGAGTCAATCCCTTTCTGTTTCCAGAAAAAATAAAAAGAATTGCTATAATAGTTTTTGTTGAATTGCATGTTGTACGTTTTATCGCTTGGCTAATTTAGAAAATTTTATTGTACTAAAATAAGAAAAGTCATTAAATAATTAAGAAAACGTTTTCGTAAAATCAAAAATTACTTTTTATCAATACGCGTTGGAGTATCTTTACCATTTACAATACTTACAGAACTAATTGCGATAGATTTAATTACTTGTGTCATATTGTCTAAATCTAAAGTTGCAACCTCATCCGATTTTTTATGATAATTTGGTTCAGAATCCATTTTGGAAGTTGATATAGTATGTGCCGGAACACCTAGTTTTGCAAATCTTGCATTATCTGAACGATAAAATAAATTTTCGGTTGGATATGGATCAGCATAAAAATTGAAATCAGTTTTCTTTAGGTTGCTTTGTAAAATAGTTCCAAAATCTGATTTTTCAAAACCAGTAATGTAGCAAGAGTTTTTACCCCATTTACTTTCTGTACCAATCATTTCTATATTAAACATTGCTACAACTTGGTCTGAATTAAAGTTTTCTGAAAAATATCTGGAACCATATCCACCAACTTCTTCTGCGGTAAATGCTACAAAAATTATAGTTCGTTCGTTATTGTTTAATTCTTTAAAATAACTAGCCAAAGCGATTACTGCAGTTACGCCAGATGCATCATCGTTAGCTCCGTTATATATTTTATCCGAACCGTCCTCGCGCATTCCTAAATGATCATAATGAGCAGAAAAAACAACGTACTCATTGGGTTTGGCTTTTCCTGGTAAAACTCCGACAACATTATTTGCTGCTTTATTTTTTATGGTAAATTCTTGACGATAATTTTTTAAATCTTGGTAATTTGAAAGTCCGATTTTAGAAAATTCATTCTCAATAAAGGCAGAAGCAGAATCAATTCCTTCAGAAAAAAGAGCACGTCCCTGCATTTTATCTGAAGCTAATTCTGTCACAATTCTAGTAACTTCCTTAACTTCAATTTTTGAAGATTTTTGAGCCTGACTTAAAAACCCTATAAATAAAATTATAATTTGGTATTTTTTCATTTGATTTTTTACTTGAATATTAAAAATTTTAGATCGTAAATATATATTTTTAATTGAAATTACAGTTAGTTAATTGCTTGAGAAAAATTATAATTGCCACGATTTTTCTGTTTACATTTGTTTAAATTTTATTTTTATGTCGATAGAAGTTATAAATATTTCCAAAAATTACGGTTCGCAAAAAGCATTAGATTCGGTTACTTTTTCTGTTCAAAAAGGAGAAATCGTAGGTTTTCTCGGTCCGAATGGTGCAGGAAAATCTACTTTAATGAAAATTTTAACGACTTTTTTAAGTGCCGATTCTGGTTCAGCCACAGTTAACGGAAACGACGTTGTTACCAATTCAAAGGCTGTACAGCAATCTGTAGGATATTTGGCAGAAAATAATCCGTTGTATTTGGATTTGTATGTTAGAGAATATTTAGAATTTAATGCAGACGTTTATAAAGCAGATAAATCTCGAATTGAAGAAGTTATTACACTAACCGGATTAACACCAGAAAGTCATAAAAAAATCGGGCAATTATCTAAAGGATATCGCCAAAGAGTTGGTTTGGCAAGTGCTTTATTGCATAATCCGGATGTTTTAATTTTGGACGAACC
>JBLIJW010000027.1:0-28050 GCA_047636155.1 Flavobacterium sp.
TACGATGGGAAATGCGCACAAGATTGTTTTTGAGAACAGCAGAATTTTTATGGCAAGAAGGACATACAGCGCATGCTACTAGGACCGAAGCCATTGAAGAATCTGAAAAAATGATGCACGTTTATGCTAATTTTGCTGAAAACTTTATGGCAATTCCGGTTGTTAAGGGTTTGAAAACCGAAAGTGAGCGATTTGCTGGAGCAGAAGAAACGTACTGTATTGAAGCGCTTATGCAAGATGGAAAAGCATTACAAGCTGGAACATCCCATTTTTTAGGACAAAATTTTGCGAAAGCATTTGACGTTAAGTTTGCTAATCAAGAAGGAAAGCAAGAATTTGTTTGGGGTACTTCTTGGGGAGTTTCTACACGTCTTATGGGAGCATTAGTAATGACGCATTCAGACGATAATGGATTAGTTTTACCTCCAAATTTAGCTCCAATTCAAGTTGTAATTGTTCCTATCTATAAAACAGAGGATGAGTTCAAAGCAGTAGAAGCTGTGGCTAACACATTATTAAATCAATTTAAAAAAGTTGGTATTTCTATTAAATTTGATAGTCGTACCACTCACAAACCAGGATTTAAATTTGCAGAATGGGAACTAAAAGGTGTGCCAGTGCGTATTGCTATTGGACCAAAAGATTTAGAAAATGGTACTTTTGAAATTGCACGAAGAGACAATCTAACTAAGGAAGTTATTTTAAAAGATACGATAGTTTCTTATATTCAAGATTTATTAGAAATCATGCAAAAGGATTTATTTAATAAAGCATTTCAGTTTAGAAAAGACCACATAACAGAAGTAAATTCATTTGAAGAATTTAAAGAAGTCATAGAAAATAAAGGTGGTTTTATTTCTGCACATTGGGACGGAACTGCAGAAACTGAAGACAAAATTAAAGATATTACTAAGGCCACAATTCGCTGTATTCCTTTAGATCAAAAAAAAGAAATTGGTGTTTGCGTTTTTTCTGGATTGGAATCTACTGGTAGAGTGTTATTTGCAAAAGCATATTAAAAAAAAATAATAAAAATTAAAAAAAAGTTGTTTCAACTCTTGCGTGAATAAAAAATAGATGTATCTTTGCACTCGCAATACGGAAATAAAGGCCCGTTCGTCTATCGGTTAGGACGCCAGGTTTTCATCCTGGTAAGAGGGGTTCGATTCCCCTACGGGCTACGAAAAATAATTACAAGTTAAAAAAAACAAAAATGGCAAATCATAAGTCAGCTTTAAAAAGAATTAGAAGTAACGATAAGAAGAGAGTGTTGAATAGGTACCAACATAAAACAACTCGTAACGCTATTAAAGCTTTACGTCTTGCTACTGATAAGTCCGATGCAACTACAAAATTATCTTCTGTTGTTTCAATGATTGACAAATTAGCAAAGAAAAACATCATTCATGATAACAAAGCTGCTAATTTAGTTTCTAAACTTACTAAACACGTTACTGCTTTAGTTTAAGTTTTTTATAAACAATTTAAAAAAAAGAACCTTTATTTAAAGGTTCTTTTTTTTGCTTTATTATTTTCTTGGAAAATATTCATTTGTGCAAATAGCCAAAGGAGTTTGCTGTATTTTTTAATTTCTATGAATTTTGTTTTTAACTACCCTATTGGTTCTTAAAAAATTAAATTGTTTATGGATGTTACAACAGAGTTTAACAGGCTATATTCAATAAAATCTAAGTTTAAGTTAATCTAGATTATTTAAAAGCTAGGATTTTAAATTTTCAGTAATAGGTAATTTTATGGTAAATGTTGTTCCGACTCCAACTTCACTTTTAACATGAATGTCTCCGCCCAATGAAATCACTTGCGACTTCACTAAATACAAACCTAATCCCTTACTGTCCGGATAATTGTGAAAACGTTGGTATAATCCAAATATTTTGTCTTTGTATTTTTTCAAATCAATTCCCAAACCATTGTCTTTTATGTCCAAGTAAGTGAATTTACCGTCGCTATGTGAACCAATCTCAATCTCCAAGATATTTTCTGGATTGTTGTATTTTAGAGCATTCGTCATCAAGTTCATTACGATACTTTCAAAATATAATTTGTTGCTATAAACAACTAAGTTTTTATCGTAGTTCAATATAATTTTAGGTTTTTTTTCTAATAACAAAAAACCTAGTTGATTAATAATATTATCCACAGTATCTGCTATAGTTATCATTTCTTTATCTATTGCCATGTTATCTTTAATAACGATAATTTCTGAAAGATCGTTTATGGTATCATTTAGTAATTCTGTTGATTTTGTAAACCCATCTAAAATGTCTTGCAGCTCTTCGTCTTCTATATGAATATCTTCTAATAGGCTTAGTAGCGAAGTTAAATTACTTAAAGGTGCTTTTAAATTATGTGCTGTTATGTAAGAGAATTGTTTTAAATCCTTATTGTTTTGGGTTAATTCAATAATTAATTGTTCTCTTTCTTCTTCTTTTTGTTTTTCAGTGGTTATATCTCTTAAAATAAAAATCCAGTGGGTTTGTTGGTTATCTTTATCTGTAATTGGTGTAATGGAAAGGTTTACCCAATATACCTCTCCACTTTTCTTTTTATTTTTAATTTGAAATTGGGCATTTTCCTTTTTCTTGAGTGCCAAATTTATTTCATCAAAAGTCTCGTCATTATCGTCTAATCTTAGTATGGAAGAAATGGGATTGCCTATAACATCTGCGGAATCATATCCAGTAATTTTGTGAAATACTGGATTTACAAATAGAATAGAATTATTTTCATTTTCTTCTGTTAATTCACAAAGAATTACCGCTTCGTTTGTTTTAGTAATAACCGTCTCAAACAATCGTAATCTTTGCTCTTCTGTTTTTTGTTTGGTTACATCTTGTATTGCACCAATCATCCTAATGGCTTTTTTTTCTTTATCTCTAATAAAAAAACCTCTATTTATAACATATTTAAAACTTCCGTCTCCACAGCGAAATCTATATTCATCATACCATTTATCTAAATTTGGTTCGGCAATTGCTGCATAAATTTTAACAGAAATTTTCAAACTATCTTGAGGGTGAATTTTATCAAACCACCAATCTAAATCTTCAATAATATCATGCTTTTGATGACCAAAAACCCCTTGTAATCCTTTGTTCCAAACAAAGTTGTTGTTTTCTATATTCCAATCCCATATTGTATCACTTGTTGCTCTAGCAACCATATTGTATCTTTCGTTTGCATCAGATAGTTCTTTATTCTTTAATTTAAGCAATTCCACAGATTCCGTTAGATTTTTTCCTCCTAAAAATCGAGTGGAATAGTGAAATATTCCCACAATAGCTCCAAAAAATACTGCTATAATTACTATCAACACTAGGTTGTAATAATTCGGAAAGTTATTGTGGAAAATATAAAACTGCAGAATTCCAGTGGTTAATAGAATAGCAGATATAAATAGTGCAAGGGTAGAAGATGTATTATTTTTCATCATTCCAAAAATAGCGATTTATTTTATCTTACAAAGTAATTAAATAGTAAATATTTTATCGCTTTAGGACTAATTACAAGTTTAAATTATTGTAAAGTACGCATCTAAAGTTTTTTTAATCAAAATAAAGTGTACCTTTGCACCCATTAAAAATAACAGATGGAATCTATTAGAAACATTGCAATTATCGCTCACGTTGACCACGGAAAAACTACGTTGGTGGACAAAATTATGTACCATTGCCAATTATTTCGCGACAACGAAAATACGGGTGATTTAATTCTAGACAACAATGACTTGGAGCGTGAAAGAGGTATTACCATTACTTCTAAGAACGTTTCCGTTTCTTATAAAGGTACCAAAATCAATATTATTGATACACCAGGTCACGCTGATTTTGGTGGAGAAGTAGAACGTGTACTTAACATGGCAGATGGTGTGTGTCTTTTAGTAGATGCATTTGAAGGTCCAATGCCACAAACACGTTTCGTATTACAAAAAGCTATTGACTTAGGATTAAAACCTTGCGTTGTAATCAATAAAGTAGATAAAGAAAACTGTACTCCAGAAGAAGTACATGAAAAAGTTTTTGACTTAATGTTCGAATTAGGTGCAGAAGAATGGCAGTTAGATTTTCCTACTGTTTATGGTTCTGCTAAAAACAATTGGATGTCTGATCATTGGGAAAACGTAACAGACAATGTAGAAGCTTTGTTAGATATGGTTATTGAACATGTACCTGCTCCTAAAGTATCAGAAGGAACGCCTCAAATGCTTATTACTTCTCTTGATTTTTCAGCTTTTACAGGTCGTATTGCTATTGGTCGTTTGGAAAGAGGTGTTTTGAAAGAAGGAATGCCAATTTCTTTATGCAAAAGAGATGGTGTAATAATGAAATCACGTATTAAAGAATTACACACTTTTGAAGGCTTAGGTCGTAAAAAAGTACAAGAAGTAATTGCTGGAGATATCTGTGCAATTGTTGGAGTGGAAGGTTTTGAAATTGGAGATACAATCGCTGATTTTGAAAATCCAGAAGCGTTACAAACTATCGCTATCGACGAACCTACAATGAGTATGCTATTTACAATTAATGACTCTCCATTTTTCGGTAAAGAGGGTAAATTTGTAACTTCTCGTCATATTAGAGATCGTTTGACAAAAGAATTAGAGAAAAACTTAGCTATGAAGTTAGGGGAAACGGATTCTGCTGATAAATTCATGGTTTTTGGTCGTGGAGTACTTCACTTATCTGTCCTTATTGAAACTATGAGAAGAGAAGGTTATGAGCTTCAAATCGGTCAGCCTCAAGTTATTATCAAAGAAATTGATGGTAAAAAATGTGAACCTATTGAGGAATTAACTATCGACTTACCGGAAACACTTTCAGGAAGAGCTGTAGAATTTGTTACCATGCGAAAAGGTGAAATGCTTTCTATGGAAACAAAGGGAGAACGTATGATTATCAAATTTAATATTCCATCTCGTGGAATTATTGGTTTACGTAATCAATTACTTACTGCAACTGCTGGTGAAGCAATTATGGCGCATCGTTTTATTGGTTATGAACCATACAAAGGAGAAATTGCAGGTCGTAATAAAGGTTCTTTAATTTCTATGGAAAAAGGAAAAGCTATTCCTTATTCTATTGATAAATTACAAGATAGAGGTAAGTTTTTTGTTGAACCAAATGCAGAAATTTACGAAGGTCAAGTAATTGGTGAAAACTCTCGTGGAGATGATATGTGCGTCAATGTTACTAAAGAGAAAAAACAATCTAACGTTCGATCTTCTGGAAACGATGAAAAAGCAAGAATTATTCCGCCAATCATTTTTTCTTTAGAAGAAGCTTTAGAGTATATTCAGAAAGATGAATATGTTGAAGTTACACCAAAATCAATTCGTTTAAGAAAGATTTACTTAACTGAAACAGAAAGAAAACGTAAATAAATCGTTATAATTTATACAAAAAAGCCATTCAAATTTAGAATGGCTTTTTTATGGTTTCAAATTTAATTAAATACTACAAAAGTAATTTTACTTTCCAAGAAATAAATACATTTTTTTTATTGATAAAGAGCATTTATTTTTAACCAAAGTTCGTTATCAAAATTAGATAAACCAAACGTATCAGTATCTGCGGCATCACCCATTCGTATAACTACCATTTTCTTACTCGGAATTACATAAATCTTTTGGTCATTTTTACCTAATGCCATAAACATATCTGTTGGTCCATTTGGTATAATACTTCCGTTGAATTGAAGTTGGGTTTGTGGCAAATGATAGCTACTTTTTCCATTTAACCACCAAAGGTATCCATAACTTAAATTTATGTTTTGGGAGGTAGTTATTGCTAATTCAAAATAATTCTGATTTACTATTTGAGTTTCTTTCCATTTTCCTTTATTTAAAGCCAGTAAACCAAAACGTGCCATACTTCGAGAATTACTCCAGTAAACAGATAAATCGTTGTTAGTAATCCAAGTTCCATTCATTCCAATAGGATTTTTTAATTTTAGATAAAAATAATTTGGCCAAGTAGTATTCGACGCTGCCGCAACAACATCTTGAAGTTTTACATATACATTATGATAGGCCCAACGCGTTCCTGCATCTGCTTTATAAATTAAATTTGTAGCAGAAACTCCATCGCCTGTAGTATCGTCAAGTCCAGAAGTCATAGTGAGCAAATTTTCACAGGTAATTAAATTTTCTTTATTTAAAGCGGCACTTGTCCAACCAGTTCCAAGATATTCAGATACTTTATTATTTGTATTTAATAAACCTTCTTTTTCTGCTATTCCTGTTGTAGTTGCTGTTAATGTTTTCCCTGCGCTTGCCCAATACCAAGGTGTATCTGCTGTATGACCATTGAAATAATTTTCTAAAACAATTCTTCCATTTATTAAAATAATAAATGATTTTGTATTTTTTAGTTGTAAATAATCTAATAATGAAGTAACTGCAGCAGTATTCCATCCAAGATTTTGAATACTTTTAGTTTCCCAACTATTTGAATCATTTGGTGGGAAATACAATGTTTCGTTAGGAGAAATCATTAAAGTTTTAAAGCTAACTTCAATTCCATATGCTGTTCCAGCTTGGTTTGAGGCATAAGCTCGAGCAAAATATAGTGTATTAGGAAGTAAATCTACTAGTGTGTTTTCAAAAGTAGTAACATTGGCAGAATAACTTGTTTTTGTATTATCAATTGTCGGATTTGGACTCGTATTCCAGCATATTCCATATTTTAATATGGCAGAATTTCCGTTGTTAGAAACTATTCCACCAACATTTGCTTGAGTATTTGTAACTGATGTGGCTGTGGTAGTAGTAATTTCTGGTACTGAAAATTCGTTAATTGCTTCCTCTTTGCTACAAGCCAAAATTAGGAACATAACTAAAATTAATAAATATCTAAGGTTTAAAAACACAGGTAAAATTTTATTTATAAGACTATGAAGATTTAAAAAGGTTTAGTGCAATTTAGTTTTTATTCTATTATAATAATCGTAATTTTATTTTTTAATTTAATATGAAAAAATATCTTTTAACTTGCTTAATCTTAGTTACATTACAATCTTGTAAGCAGACTGTTACTTCAGAGGATTTACCCAAACTAAACGGCTATTGGGAAATTGAAAAGGTAATTTTGCCAAATGGAGAGAAAAAAGAATATAAAATAAATGAATCTATAGATTATTTGGAAGTAAAAGATTCTATAGGTTTCCGTAAAAAAGTATATCCGCAATTAAACGGAAAATTTCTTGTAAACGATTTGAAAGAAAATTTTATTATTTCTACTGCAAATAATTCCTATTTTATAAATTATAAAACAGATTATGCTAAGTGGAAAGAAGAAATTATAGAAATACAAGACTCTAGCTTTGTAGTCAAAAATGATGCAAAACTAGAATATCATTATAAAAGACACCAACCGTTTAGTACTAAATAATGGCAAAAAGACAAGGCAACGACAGTCCAATTTCAGAAGTATTACAGAGATTTATTGTAAAAAATAATTTACAAAATGGCATGAATAAAATTGATGCCGCTAATGCATGGAAAAGCGTAATGGGTTCTGGCGTAAATAGTTATACAAAGAATGTTTTACTTAAAGGAAATACATTATATGTCGAACTTACTTCTGCTGTACTTCGGGAAGAATTGAGTTACGGAAAATCTAAAATCATTAAAATTTTGAATGAAGAACTAAGATCAGACATTATTACTGAAATTATTTTGAGATAATTTATATTCTTAAATTTTAATATTTGAATAAAAAAAACTCCATTTAAAATAAATGGAGTTTTTTTTATTTATGAGAATTAAATTAAAATTCTTCTCTTCCTGCGAAATGGAAAGCACTTTCAATAGCTGCATTTTCGTCAGAATCTGAACCATGAACTGCATTTTCTCCAATAGAAGTAGCATATTTTTTACGGATTGTACCTTCTGCTGCATCAGCAGGATTAGTCGCTCCGATTAATTTTCTGAAATCTTCTACTGCATTTTCTTTTTCTAATATAGCAGATACGATTGGTCCGCGAGACATAAATTCAACTAATTCGCCATAAAAAGGTCTTTCTGAATGTACAGCATAAAATGCTTTTGCATCTGCAACTGTTAATTGAGTCAATTTTAACGCAACAATTTTAAATCCGCCTTCGCTAATCATATTTAAAATTCCACCAATATGTCCATTTGCAACTGCATCTGGTTTAATCATTGTAAATGTTCTGTTTGTAGCCATTTATTTATTCTTTAGTTTTTTAATTTGGTGCAAAAGTAGTTCTTCTTATTCTAAAAAAAAAATCCTTAACCATTTCAGTTAAGGATTTTAATTTTAGAAATATACCAATTTTTAATTTTTAATAATCTTAATATTTTGGCTGTAATTTTCTATGGTGATTTTGGCGAAATAAATTCCTTTTGATAAAGTTGAATTATCTATTTGCAAGCCATTCGAATTAATTACAATTTTACCAAGTACATCCATAATTGTAATATTTTTTAAAACTTGTTCCCCAATTTCAAAATTCCAAATAGTAGAGGATGGATTAGGATATACGCTGAATTTGGTTGCTAAGAAATTAGAGTTAGTTAAAGCATTTGTAAAAGTAAATGCACCTGTTGATCTTGTGAAGGTTACATTATAGGTACCTGCTGTTGTGTTGATATTATTTCCGTTTGAATTTGTTGCAGTAGGAAAACTTTCATTACCCCAAGAAGTTGCCCAAGCATTATCTTGACGAAATTTAGCTCCACCACCAGTTGTAGCAGTTGTTACTGCTAAATTAGAAATTGTATACGTTTCACCGTCAGTTGTAGTCAATTGATGAACGTCTGTTGGTCCAGGGTTTCCGGGATCATTTGGCCAACCACCAACTGCTTCTCCAACAATAGCGATAGTAGGAAAATCAAAAGTATATTGTCCAGAATTTCTGTTGAAAACTACGCGATATTTTCCTGGAGTTGTTACTGCAATATTTGCAGCGGCATTTGTTGGTCCGTTGGGAAAAGATCCGCCGCCCCAAGATACAGTCCAGCTGTTATTTTGTCTAAATTTTAAATCGTTCGCTGTTAAGGTTACAAAATTGGTTCTGTAAGTAACACCATCCGAAGTGCTTAATTGGTTAGCATCTGTTTGAGGATCATTTGGCCATCCTTGTTCTGTAGCTGGACCGACTATCGCAATTGTTGGATAACCTGATCCTATTGAAGTAAAAGTATATGCTCCAGTTGTACTATTAAATGTCACGCTATATGTGCCAGAAGTACAATTGATATTTGCACCACCAATTGTTCCTGTACCTGAAGGGAAAGCAGCTGAACCCCAACTTGTAGTCCAAGCATTATTTGCTCTAAATTTTATACCACCATTTGGTTGAAAAGTGGTTAAAGTAATTGAAGCTAAAGTCCAATTTGTACCGTTTGTAGTTGCCATTTGGTGTACATCTGTTGGACCAGGATTTCCAGCATCGCCAGGCCAACCACCAGCAGCTTCTCCTACTATTGCAACAGAATTAACTTGCGCATTTGCCGAAATGATTCCGAATAATAAAACGGAGAAATAAAGTAAAAGTTTTTTCATAAATATAAAGATTATTGGTTTCAGATTTCTGCTAAAAAAAACAATTAGAATTTTATTGTCAGAAATCTCGATTAAATTAAAATAGTAGTTCGAATTTAATTAAAAAAACAATAAGTTATTATGAGGTGTTTTTACGAAATCGTTTTCGTGTTGATAACTTGTTGATTTTATGTCACCAAAATTGTAAAATTGGTATCTAGTGGGTTTAATTGATCTTTCAATTTCTTTATTAAATCAGAACCTATTTCATTGTAAAACGAACTAAAGTTTTCTTTTCTTTCTTGTAAACTTTGATTCGGGAACAAGGCATTTTGCAAATTGAACAGGCGTTCCATTTCGTCAGCATATTTTCTTTTTTCGGCTTTAAGCAGTCGTTTCTCTAAATTATCTAAGCCTTTTAGTTGTTTTTTTTCTTGTGCAGCAACAGCTCCAACAAATGATGCATCTGTTTTTTCTGCAATTTTATATAAATTTTCAAATTGGGACTTTAAAAATTCTTTTTGAGAAGTAAAATCAATATCAAATTCAGAGTTTTCTTTTGTCTTCTGTTCAAATAATTCTTGTTGATTTAAGAACAAAGCTTTCCAATTTAACCCTAATTTATCTGCTTTCTCAACTTGTTTTTTGGTTGCGATTACTACCGAATTTCGTATTACCAGAATTGGAAAAGCAATTTCGTTTTTTTCAAAATTAGACTTTAGTTCTAGCCAATAAGCCAATTCACCACCACCACCAATATAAGCTAAATTAGGGAGAATAACTTCTTGATACAAAGGTCGTAAAATTACATTTGGACTAAATTTTTCAGGAAAATTATTTAATTCTTCTAAAATTTGATCTTCTGTAAACTGTATTTTGGTATTGTTTACTTTGTATATTTTATTTTCTAGGATTATACGTTCCCGCAAATCATCTTGTATGTAAAATAAATTTATTTCTCTAGGATTAACTTGTACATTATAATCTTTTAAAATTTCGATTGTATGGGTAACTTCTTTGAAAGATGTTTGTTGCAAAAGTTCTATTTTAACATATGGGATAAAGAGTTTCTTTAACGACTTACTATCGCCATCTAAAATAACTAATCCATCCTCTTGAAATAAAGTATCTGCCAAATACTTTGTAGCATCTGCAAGATTTTCATAATTTAAATAGCTATTTTTAAAAAGTTGTTTTAAATAATCGGCATTTTCTCCAATTCCTATTTCACTTTCAAATAATTCAAAAACATCTTCTAATCCAGCAGTTGATAGTCTTCCAACAGGACCAAAACTTTGTTTTTCCCAAATAATTTTTTTTCCGTTAAGTTGAAAATGGTTTATTTCTTCAAAATCGTGATCTTCTGTTGCCATCCAGTAAATAGGAACGAAATTGGCTTCTGGATGTTTTTCTTTTAACGATTTACATAAATTTATTGTACTTATAATTTTGTACAAAAAATATAATGGTCCAGTAAATAAATTTAATTGATGTCCTGTTGTTATTGTATAGGTGTTACTTTCTTTTAATGAATCAATATTAGCCAGAGTTTTTTTTGATGGAGATATATTGGAATACTGCGATAGTAATTCTGCAACTAAAACATAACGATTTTCTGTGGGGAAATTAGCTGACTTTTCTGCTATTTGTGCCTCAAAATTTTCAATACTAGAAAATCGATTATATAAAGATTCTAAAACAGGTTTTTGATTTAAATAGTCTACAATTAAATTGGTGAAGTATCCAGATTCTTGATAGCTTATACAGTCAGAAGGCATAATGTAACTTTTTTTGTAAAATTACTTAAAACAAATTAAAGTCATCCTATCTTTTAAGACTAAAATGACCACGGTGTTCTTCGCCATTTTGTCTTGTAACAACGAACCAATAATCATCAGCTGGCATCATATAGCCATTGTAAAGTCCATCCCAACCAGAATTATTTGCTAAAACTTTAATCATTTTGCCAGAGCGATCGTAAATGGCGGTTTTTAAATCTTTTTCAAATTGCGAAAAATATATTTGCCAAGTATCATTAACTCCATCGCCATTGGGTGTGAAATAATTAGGATAATAAAGAATGAAAACTATTTTTTTTATAATTCCACAGTCATTTAAATCTTTGACATATACATTATAACTTCCAACTTCTAAACCAGAAAATACAGAACTAGTTTGGTAATTGATTCCGTCAAGAGAATATTCGTAATTACCAATACTATTATTTGTTAAAAATACCGAAATTACATTTTCATTTAAGGTCCAATCTTGAATATCAATATTAGATATAGTTGCTACATTAGATAAAAATATTTGAAAATTCTTAGTTGCGTTGCAAATTAAACCATTATTATCTTTAGTTACTGTAACAGAATAATTACCAATTTGATTGACAATAATTTTTCTTGTTGTTTCGCCAGTTGACCATAAATAAGAAGTAAAACCAGAACCAGCATCGATAGTTACGGTTTTAAATTCGCAAAGCGGATATTGATCTAACATATTTATTACTGGAGAATCTATAAAATTAAATTTCAATTTTGCAATAGATACGCAATTGGTAGCGGAAGTTACTCTTACAAATACGTTGTTATTTGAATTACTTAGATTAAATGAGGTAAAATTAGTAATTCTATCTTGTGGTAATTGCAATTGCGCGCCGTTTAGCGAAGTATAATATCCAAAGTTAAAACTAGCAGGTATTTGAATTATATTACCATTATAGGTAGTCAAATTTATATTTTCTGAACCATCATTTAAATTATCACAAACTCTGGTTTCATAATCTGTAACTACAGGCAGAGGATAAAAAATGCTATTTACAAACATTGAAGTAATTAAACTGGTACAAGTACCTATACGAACTACAAGTTGGTGGCTTGAATTTCCTGCTAAATTTGATAATACAGGGCTTGTTGTCCAAGAAATTCCGCCGTCAAAACTATATTCGTCACCTGCAGTGGTAATAGTAATGCTAGCATACGTATCACAACCTGCGTTTGCAACGGAATATTCTGGATAAGAATCTTCAAAATTTCTGATATATGCATATCGGAAAGGCGAAGTGCAACCCAAAGAATTTTTTATGCGTAATAAATAACTTCCTACAATTAAATTTGTTTTAGTATTACTTAACTGCCATGTGTTTCCGCCATCAAAACTATATTCTTCTGCCGGTGTTGTTATAGTTATACTTCCTAAGTTTCCGCAATAGGCATTTTGAATAGTAAAACTTGGCAAATCTAAGAATACAGAAAAAAGTTCTACATTGTTTGAATTAGAAATACAACCATCTGATCCGCGTGTTCTAATAAAATAATTTCCGGCTGGTAAGTCTTACATTGTGTTGTTCGTCGTCCAAGTAATTCCATCATCAAAGCTATATTCATCTGCAACAGTATTTACAGTTATGCTTCCAAGACCGCCACAAAAAGATGGACTAATTGCACTACAATTTGGATAGGAAGAGAAAAATGGAATAATATTTATCGTTATCGGATAAGACAAGCATCCTGCAACCGATTTTATTTTGACTACATAAGTACCAACCGGAAGATTGTTAATAAATGAATTCGTTACCCAAGTAACGCCGTTATCAAAACTGAATTCTGCTGCTGGTGAAGTAACTGCTATGCTTCCGTTTATAACAGTACAAGAAGGCTGGGTAACAACAATTGTGGGTAAAACGGCAACTAAACTTCCTAATATAGTTACCGTTCCGGTTGATGTACATCCAAAACTATCGGTTACGATTACCGAATAGGTTCCAGGAGAATTTACAGAAATACTTTGTGTTGTTTCATTATTTGCCCACAAATAACTTGCTCCAGGAGAAGCAGTTAAAGTCGTATTGCCGTCACAAACATTTAATATTCCAGAAATTGTAGCAAATGGATACTTCACTATCAAATTAATTGGAATTATTTTATAGCAAGTAGCATTTTTGGTAACTCTAATAAAAATTACGGTACTAGGACTTTCATAATTTGTAAAATTTACAATTTGATTGGTATTGTTTGTTGCATTGGATAGGGTAGAATAGTAGGTAAATACTAATCCAGTTTGCGGATTTATAATTTGAGTGTTGGCATTTGATAAATTAAAGAACTCTTTTCCATCCCTATTAATATCGCACAAAAGTAATGACGTAGGTTGTAAATTTATATCGCAATCGATACAGTTTAAAAACCAAATATCCCAACCTGGGTTTGCATCATTATTTGTGGCTGCAGCAAAATTAGTCCCCACGCAGTTTGTTTGCGTAATTCCGTAATTAATACTAACGTTTACATTATAAGCTCCAGTTGCGATATTGGGAAGGTTGGTAGCTGCAATGTCAAAACAAAATCGTTTAGTGGTTAAATCTAAAGATGCTGGCGTTTGTGAAGTATATACTACGGTATTGTTTGCATCTACAATATTTAAGGTAATATTTTCAATTGTAGCGTTAATTCCTCCAGAATTGGGAATAGTAAAATCTCCACAAATAGAAAATGGAAACGTTGGACAATTTTTATATAAAGGATCTAATTCGATACTTCCTTGTAAATTTTCAGAAGAATTTAAAATGCAAATATCGTCTACAAAAGCATATCCAAAATGTCCTCCTAAACCACATCGGCTGGCAAAAAATTCAATCGTAAAGTTTTCATTATTTGGAATAGAGGAAATATCTAACAATCCAGATTGCCAATTTGCCGTATACATTACAACGCTTCCACTTTGTAAAACTGGAGCTTGTGTAAAAATGCAATTTTCAGCATCCGCAATTAAACAAAATTCACTTACAATAACTCCAGCGTTGTTGATAACTCTTGCTTTAAAAAAGGGTTGCTCGTTTAAATGACCAGCACCAACAATACTTTGTAAAACTGCTTTGTAATTAAATTTTACTGTTGTTTCGTTATCTGTTTTGAATCTTCTTGCTTGTATAACGCTTAACGCCGTGCTACTTTGTCTATAGTTTATTTTTAATGCAAATTGGTCGAAGGCATTTATGTTGCCAATAAACTCATCTAAGTAATTGGCAGGAACTGTTGTTGCCATAATATTAAAACTAGAAGGATTATATTGGGTAATGTTTTGACCTGCCAAAATTGTAGGAGTTTTACATTGTGTTGGGTTTTCAATATCTGTAATACCATACATAAAATCGGTTAAGTAGTTGGTATTCTGTATGGTTTCAAATTGTTCGAAACTGCCATTTAAGCATAACGGTACAGGAGTTTGATTAGATAATGGAGCACTTTTTTTATTAAAGTTATCTAAAAGTGTCTTTTTTTCTTTAAAATAATTATGCCGTGCAATAGAGTCGGTAATTAAATACCCGTGTTCATCTTCAATGTTAATAGTTGCATCTAACGCTTTGTTTTCTACCCGAGAATTTAATGCGACTTGCCCATAGGAAAAAGTACCTATTAGCAATAAAAGGAGTAATAATGACTTCATAAATAACTATAAAATTTAAAAATAATAAAATAATACTATATCTGATCTTTATTTTGCGATAAATAACTTAAATAAAATTTGGCTACTATTTTTTCTGTTATCTTTGCAAAAATTCTATGTTTTGAAAGACGTCCTACTTTTAACGCCTCCATTTACACAATTAAATACACCTTATCCTGCAACAGCGTACATAAAGGGTTTTTTAAACACCAAGAAGATAGATTCCTTTCAAATGGATTTAGGAATTGAAGTAATTTTAAATTTATTTTCTAAGGCAGGTTTGCGTTCTGTTTTTAAAAATGCTTCTATAGAAATTTGTTCAGAAAATTCTCATAGAATATTTAGTTTACAAAATTCTTATATTTCTACTATTGATAGTGTAATTTTATTTTTACAAGGCCAAAATGCTACTTTAGCACGACAAATTTTACAAGATAATTTTTTACCAAAAGCAAGCAGATTTTTGAGTTTAGATGATCTGGAATATGCTTTTGGTACAATGGGTTTACAAGATAAAGCCAAGCATTTAGCAACTTTATACTTAGAAGACATTTCTGATTTTATAGTAGATTGTTTAGACGCAAATTTTGGTTTTAGTCGCTATGCAGAAAGTTTAGGTCGAAGTGCTAATACCTTTGATGTTTTATACGCTGAGTTGCAAAAAAATTGGACCTATATTGATTACCTAACGATAGAAATTTTTAAACAAAAAATTGTAGAAATAAATCCGAAAGTAGTATTGATTTCTGTTCCTTTCCCTGGAAATTTATATAGTGCGTTTAGAATTGGACAATTTATAAAATCCAATTATCCAAAAATTAAAATAGCAATGGGTGGCGGTTTTCCGAATACTGAACTACGAGAAATAAAAGATAGCAGAGTTTTTGAGTTCATTGATTTTATAACTTTAGATGATGGCGAATTACCGGTGGAACTTTTACTAGAAGCTATATTAAATAAGAAAGATTTTGCAAACCCGGAATTTAAAAGAACATTTTCACTACAAAATAATAAAGTAGTTTATACTAATAATTCTCTTAAGCCAGATTACAAACAAAAAGATATAGGAACGCCAGATTATCAAGATTTATTATTGGATAAGTATGTTTCTGTTATAGAAATTGCCAATCCGATGCACAGTCTTTGGAGCGACGGAAGATGGAACAAGTTAACAATGGCACATGGTTGTTATTGGGGAAAATGTACATTTTGTGATATTTCTTTAGATTATATAAAATTATACGAACCAATTGCAGCTTCTATTTTAGTAGATAGAATGCAGGAAATGATTGCACAAACTGGAGAAACCGGTTTTCATTTTGTAGATGAAGCCGCACCACCAGCTTTAATGCGAGAAGTTGCATTAGAAATTTTAAAAAGAAATTTAACGGTTTCATGGTGGACGAATATTCGGTTTGAAAAAAGTTTTACGGCAGATTTGTGTATCTTATTGCAAGCTTCTGGATGTATTGCCGTTTCTGGTGGTTTAGAAGTTGCTTCAGATAGATTATTACAACTAATAAAAAAAGGAGTAACAGTACAACAAGTTGCTGTAGTTACCAAAAATTTTACCGAAGCCGGAATCATGGTGCATGCTTACTTAATGTACGGCTATCCTACGCAAACAATTCAAGAAACAATTGACAGTTTAGAAATGGTGCGACAACTTTTTAAGATAGGAATTATTCAAAGCGGATTTTGGCACCAATTTGCAATGACAGCGCATAGTCCGGTCGGAATGTTTCCTGAAGAATTTGGCGTGATTCCCGCAAAACAAGAAATTACTTTTGCAAATAACGATGTCGCATTTTATGACAAAACCGAAATTGATCATTCCAAATTTAGTTTCGGATTAAAAAAATCTTTATTTAATTACATGCATTCTGTTAGTTTTGATTTTTCTTTACAAGAATGGTTCGATTTTAAAATTCCAAGAACAACTATTTCTCCAAATTATATTGAAGATAGTATTACAGATAATTCTTCTAACTTTCAAACCAAATCAAATGCTGTTTTATTATTTTTAGGTTCTAAACCGATAATAACCGATTTTACAAAATCAAAAAAAGGTACCACTTGGGAAATGCAAAGCTTGACTTTTCATTTTAAAACGGAAACAATCTCCTTGAGTTTAGAAAAGGAAAAATCTATTTGGTTACAAAATTTACTTTATAAAATTGAAGTAACCGAAAGTAAAAAAACAACCTTTAGCGCTGCAAAAATAGATTTTGAAGAGCGTTTTGAAGATTTCGAATTATTTTGGTTTTCAAAGCAAATGCAATCTATAAAAAATTATTTATTGTCTGTTTAGCAGTAACTTTAAATAATACTAACCAACAATAGCAATTTTTAATTATCTTACCGAACCAATACATCAATTAAAGTTTTAATATATATCTTAGTATTAAAAAATAACAAAAAGCACAATTAAAAAAATAAGGTAATGGAAAAGAAAGAACAAAAAATAGTTAAAGCAATAGCTAAAAAGCCAGCGCTTTATGAAGCAGAAAATGAAGAAAAATTAGAACCTCAAGTAGATTTGCCAACACCAGATAATGTAAAGCAAGAAGCTAAAGAAACCAAAACTCCTAGACGTGGTCGACCAGCGAATTCGGTTATTGCAAAAAAACCGGCACAACTCAAGACTGCGGTTACTAAACCTGTGGTAAAAAGAACTTACAAAAAAAGGAGTGTTGGGGATGTTACCCTAAATGATAAACAAAAATCTGAAAAAGCAGAAACTGCAGCTCAAAAAAATTTAGATGTAAAACAAGATTCTACTTTTGATAGAAATGTTCTTTTGGAAAGCAGCATGAACCAAGCAAATTTAGAAATTTCAAATTTGCAAAAAGTGCATAATGAGTTGAAAAAGAATGTACTTAAATTAGAAAAAAAGATAAAATCACAAAAGGAAAAAAATAAAAAGGAATTAGAAAAGGAAAAAGAGAAACTAAAAAAGAATAAGAAAAAAGCCAATCAAAAATTAAATAATGCAAAGTTAAAAGCTAAAAAAATAAAAAAAAATAAAAAATAATGCCTTGATTTTATATAATAAAAAAAGCCGACAATTTCTATTTGTCGGCTTTTATATTCAGGATTAAATTTTAGTTTAATTTCTCTAAAATAGTATTTAAAGTTGTACTAGGTCGCATTGCTTTAGAGGCTAAATCAGAATTTGGTTTATAATATCCGTCAATTTCTTGCTTTTTACCTTGTGCTACAATCAGCTCATTGTTTATTTTAGTTTCATTTTCTTTTAATTCTGTAACAATAGGAGTAAAGATAGCTTTTAAATCGGCATCTTTATTCTGTTCTGCTAAAGCTTCTGCCCAATAAAGAGCTAAATAAAAATGAGAACCACGATTGTCTATTCCGCCTAATTTACGGGTTGGTGATTTATCTGTATCTAAGAATTTTTCAGTTGCTAAATCTAGTGCTTCAGATAAAATTAATGCTTTCTGATTATTAAAAGTTTGGCCTAAATGTTCTAAAGAAACACCCAATGCCAAAAATTCTCCTAAAGAATCCCATCGCAAATAACCTTCTTCAAGAAATTGCTCAATGTGTTTTGGAGCCGATCCACCAGCACCAGTTTCAAAAAGTCCACCGCCATTCATTAATGGAACTATAGATAGCATTTTCGCAGAAGTACCTAATTCTAATATCGGAAATAAATCGGTTAAGTAATCGCGCAATACATTTCCGGTTACAGAAATAGTATCCAAACCTTCTATTATTCGCTCTAAGGTAAATTGTGTAGCTTCAATTGGATTTAATATTCTAATATCTAAACCAGTAGTATCGTAATCTTTTAAATAAGTAATCACTTTTGCTATTAATTGTCTGTCGTGTGCTCTATTTTCATCTAACCAAAAAATTGCTGGTGTACTAGATAATCTTGCTCTGTTAACGGCTAATTTAACCCAGTCTTGAATCGGAGCATCTTTTACTTGACACATTCTGAAAATAGCATCTTTTTCTACTTTTTGTTCCATCAAAACATTTCCAGAAGCGTCTTTTACTTGTACAATTCCTGCTTCGTTTAGTTGAAATGTTTTATCGTGCGAACCATATTCTTCTGCTTTTTGTGCCATTAAACCAACATTAGGGACGCTTCCCATCGTAGTAGGGTCAAAAGCTCCATTTTTTTTACAAAAATCAATCGTAGCCACATAAACTCCAGCATATGCTCTGTCCGGAATTATCGCTTTGGTATCTTGACCTTTGCCTTCCTCGTTGTACATTTGACCAGAAGTACGAATCATTGCCGGCATAGATGCATCAATAATTACATCAGATGGCACGTGCAAATTCGTAATTCCTTTATCAGAATTTACCATTGCAAGATCTGGACTTGTTTTGTAAACCGAATTAATAGCAGCTTCAATTTCTGCTTGAGATGTATGTCCTTTTATTTTATTGTAAACATCACCCAATCCGTTTTTAGTGTTTATACCAAGTTCTTCAAATAAACTAGCATATTTTTCAAAAACATCTTTGTAAAAAATTTCAACTGCTGCACCAAAAATGATAGGATCAGAAATTTTCATCATCGTTGCCTTCATATGAAGAGAAAACAAGACTCCTTTTTCTTTGGCATCTAATATTTGTTCTGTAATAAAATTTTTAAATTTAAAAATATCTAAATTAGCGCTATCAATTATTTCTCCTGCTTTAATAGCAAAAGCTTCTTTTAAAACTTTAGTTTCGCCCTTATTGCTTGTGAATTCAATACTAACCGATGTAGCATCTTTAATAGTAACCGATTTTTCACTTCCGTAAAAGTCACCATCGGTCATGCTAGACACATGAGTTTTTGAATCAGATGACCATATCCCCATACTATGAGGATGTTTTTTTGCATAATTTTTCACAGCTTTTGGCGCGCGACGATCAGAATTTCCTTCTCGTAAAACCGGATTTACTGCAGAACCTAAAATTTTTGAATAAAGTGCTTTTACTTTGGTATCTTCTTCTGTTACTATTTCTTCTGGAAAATCAGGAATAGCAAATCCTTTTGCTTTTAGTTCTGCAATTGCTTCTTTAAGCTGAGGAACTGAGGCAGATATATTTGGTAATTTTATTATATTAGCTTCTGGTGTTGTTGCCAATTGACCTAATTCAGTTAAAGCATCTACAACTTTTTGGTCTTCTTTTAAATATTCAGAAAAGTTAGATAAAATTCTTCCTGCCAGGGATATATCTCTATTTTCAACTTCTATATTTGCTGTTTTTGTGAATGATTTAATAATTGGCAATAACGAATAGGTCGCCAACATTGGCGCTTCGTCGGTAATAGTGTAAATAATTTTCGGATTTGACATTGTAATTTTTTATTTTATTTTGTTTCAAATATTTTAAAATTTGATATTTTTTTCACGGAATGCAAATATAACGAATTGTGTCAAAATAGTGGGAATATTGCAAAGAAATCGTTACTATTGCTGATTTGATAATAGAATTCTAGTTTTTTATTTAATTAATAACAAAACTATTAAATTACTGCATAAAAAAAACCCTAAACAAATTAGGGCTTTTTATCATATGAGAAATAAGAAAATTATCTTCTTCTTTCTTTAATTTTAGCTTTCTTACCAGTAAGTTCTCTGAAGTAGTAAATTCTTGCTCTTCTAACTTTACCTCTTTGGTTTACTTCAATTTTTTGTAATGCTGGTAAATTTACCGGAAATATACGTTCAACACCAATTGCTCCAGACATTTTACGAATTGTAAAAGTCTCTGTATTACCAGAACCTTTTCTTTGAATTACAACTCCTTTAAAAAACTGTGTTCTAGTTTTTTCACCCTCTTTAATTTCGTAATACGCTGTGATTGTATCTCCAGCTCCGAATTTTGGGAAATCTTTTTTTGCTACTAATTCGTCTTGAACGAATTTCATTAAATCAGCCATAGCTTTTAATATTAATTTAGTTTAACCAAAGCAACATTCGCGATTTTCGCCAGAGGTTGGTTTAATTTGGGTGCAAAAATACTATTTTATTTTGAATTTTAAAAAATAAATATTAAAATAAATTTTGGATTTCAATAGTTTGCAAAATGGACTTTTAAAATATCATTCTAAAATGAATCGATTATTTAATTCTCTATTTAATTCTAAATTGAAATAAATTAAATCAATAGATTCGATAAGTCTTTTATCTAGCAGTAAAACAGTCTTTTTCTTTAATCTAAAAAAAACTATTCCTTCAACAAATCCGGACGTCTGTTTTTGGTGTGTTCAAATGCCATATCCTCGTTCCATTTATCAATTTTCGCAAAATTTCCGCTTGTTAAAACTGCAGGAACTTTCCATCCTTTGTAATCTGCCGGTCGTGTATAGATAGGACCAGATAGTAAATCGTCTTGAAAACTATCTGTTAGAGCAGAAGTTTCGTCACTCAAAACTCCTGGAATTAACCTAATTAATGCATCCGATAAAACCAAAGCACCTAATTCTCCACCACTTAAAACATAATCTCCAATTGAAATTTCTTTGGTAATAAAATGGTCTCGAACGCGTTGGTCAACGCCTTTATAATGTCCGCACAAAATAATAATGTTTTTTAACATCGACATTTTATTTGCCATTTTTTGGTTTAAAGTTTCTCCGTCTGGCGTCATGTAAATTATCTCATCGTACTTTCTTTCTTTTTGCAAAGCAGTAATACAATCGTCAATTGGTTGGATGTTCATTACCATTCCTGCTCGACCTCCATATGCATAATCGTCTACACTTTTTTGTTTGTTTGTAGTATAATCTCGTAAATTATGAAAATAAACTTCTACCAAACCTTTATCAATCGAACGTTTCATGATAGATGCTTCAAAAGGACTTCTTAGTAAATCTGGCAAAACAGTAATAATATCAATTCTCATAATGTGATTTTGGAAAGGTACAAAGGTACAAAGTTTAGTGCTTTTAGAGATATAAAAAGTGACGTTGCTATAATGGCTGTTTATATTTTATGTTTTTATTTAAGGATTAGTAGACCATAATGCAGCACTTTTTAACATTGCTCTTCTTGGTAAATGCAAGGTTGCCACTATTAATTCTGCAAAGTCATTAGGTTGCAAAACAGTTTCTTCTGAGTCTTTATCTGCAATACCTAGTTCAATAGCCATGTCTGTAGCGATGGTGCTTGGAGTAAGTGTGCAAACTCTAATATTATTTTTACGAACTTCTTTCATTAAAGACTCAGACATGCCAATAACAGCAAATTTAGAAGCAGAATATGCAGATGTATTGGCATTTCCGTTTATTCCTGCCGTAGAGGAAACATTAAAAATATCTCCTTGATTGTTTTGTATTAAATGCGGAAGTACTTCTTTGGTCACATAATACATTCCCATAACATTAGTCTGAATTATAGCTTGCCATTCTTCTGGTTCCATTTCCATAAAACTTCCAAATGCTGCGATTCCGGCATTATTAACCAAAACATCAATTGTTTTAAATTCGGATATTATTTTTTGAATCCCAATTTTTACTTCTTGGTGGTTTCCTACATCAAATGTTGCATAAATTGCTTTTACTCCATATGTAGCGAGTTCTGCAACTGTTTCTTTTAAATTTTGTTCGTTTCTTCCTGTAATTGCTACATTAATTCCTTCTTTAGCAAATGCTAAAGCAGTAGCTTTTCCTAAACCTTTTCCTCCGCCAGTGATAATTGCTTTTCTTCCTTTTAAATTTTCCATCTCATTTGTAATTTATAATTCAAATATAATGTTAATGTAAATGGGAACAATTAAATTTTTGTAATTTTGTCTTTCATTATAAAATTTCAAAGAATGGAAAACGGAATATATGCTAAACTCAATACAACTAAAGGAAGTATTTTAGTAAAATTAACTCATGACTTAACACCAGGAACTGTTGGTAACTTTGTTGCTTTAGCAGAAGGTAATTTAGAAAATAATGCTCGTTCACAAGGAAAACCTTTTTATGACGGATTAAAATTTCATAGAGTAATTCCTGATTTTATGATTCAAGGCGGTTGCCCAAAAGGAACTGGTTCTGGCGATCCGGGTTATAAATTTGACGATGAGTTTCATCCTTCTTTAAAACACGATAAACCAGGCGTTTTATCTATGGCAAATTCTGGTCCAGGTAGCAATGGTTCTCAGTTTTTTATTACACACATTGCAACACCATGGTTAGATAATAAACATACTGTTTTCGGAAATGTCTTAGAAGGACAGGATGTTGTAGACGCCGTCGCTCAAGAAGATACATTAGAATCTGTAGAGATTATTAGAGAAGGCGATGAAGCAAAAAACTGGAATGCTGTTGAAGCTTTTAGAGTTTTTGAAGGAAGTAGAGCAAAAAGAGAAGCGGATGAAAAAAAACAAGCAGAAGAAGCAATGGAAAAATTGGCTGCTGGTTTTGAGAAAACAGAGAGTGGTTTGCGTTACCAATTTATACAAAGAGGAAATGGTAAAAAAGCAGAAGCTGGTAAAACAGTTGCTGTACATTACGAAGGTTCTTTAGAATCCGGAAAAGTTTTTGATTCTTCTTATCCAAGAAAAAAGCCAATCGAATTTAAATTAGGTCAAGGAATGGTAATTGAAGGATGGGATGAAGGTATTGCTTTGCTACAAGTTGGCGATAAAGCCCGTTTCGTTATTCCGTCTTATTTAGGATACGGTTCAGCTGGCGCTGGTGGTGCTATTCCTCCTAATGCTACTTTGGTTTTTGATGTAGAACTAATGGATGTAAAATAATATAAGGAAAATTTTATAAAAAAATCCCAAATGTAAATTTGGGATTTTTTATTTTTAGATAGTAAAACCGTTTGGTAAGGTAACTCCTTTTTTGACAACGATTATGCCGTCTTTAATTGAATATAAATCTGTATTGGCATCATCTAAATGTTTACCCCCATTTAGTTTTACATCATTTCCTATTCGGCAATTTTTATCCACAATAGTGTTATTTATAAAACATCTGTCACCAATTCCGATATTGATTATATTGTGTTCGCAATTATAACTCAATTCTTCTAAGTTTTGGTAATTATCATTTCCCATTAAATAGGAGTTGGTTACTATGGAATCTCGACCAACACGACTTCTGATTCCTACTACACAATGATCAATTTTTGCACCATTTACAATGCAGCCTTCTGCCACCATAGAATTATTAAGACTCGAATTTCCTGTAATTTTAGATGGTGGTAAAACTCGTGCACGAGTATATATTTTGCTGTTATTATCAAATAAATTAAATTTTGGAATATCATCTGTCAAACCAAGATTAGCCTCAAAAAATGAGTCTATATTTCCGATATCTGTCCAATAACCTTCGTACTGGTAGCTCAATATTTTTTTGTTTCCGATAGCTTGCGGAATTATTTCTTTACCAAAATCTTTGGTTTCGGTATTTTGCATTAAATCTTGCAATAATTCTCTATTAAAAATATAAATACCCATCGAAGCTAAATAATGTTTGCCTTCGTTTTGCATTTCTTGACTTACGTCTGATGTCCATTCTGGCAGCAAATCTGTACTTGGTTTTTCTATAAAACTAGTAATCCAATTGTTCTCATCTGTTTTTAAAATTCCAAATTCTGGAGCTTCTTTGCTAGTAACGGGTAGAGTTGCAATTGTAATATCTGCTCCACTTTTTTCATGAGCAGCAATCATATCATTAAAATTCATTTGATATAATTGATCGCCAGATAAAATAAGAGCATAATCAAATTCATGATTCATAAAATGCGTCATGCATTGTCTTACTGCATCTGCAGTACCTTGAAACCAAGTTGGATTATCAGGCGTTTGTTCTGCAGCTAAAATATCTACAAAAGCAGTACTAAAATGACTAAAATGATAGGTATTTTTAATGTGTTGGTTTAAAGAAGCCGAATTAAATTGTGTTAAAACAAACATTCTTTTAATATCCGAATTAATACAATTGGATATAGGAATATCTACTAAACGATACTTTCCAGCTATTGGAACAGCTGGTTTAGATCTGCTTTTTGTTAGCGGATATAAACGCGAACCTTGGCCGCCACCTAAAATAATGGCAAGTGTACTTTTGATGATCATAATCTATTGTATTAAAGATTGATAAACAGTAATATATTGTTGTGCGATGGAATGCCAAGAATGGTCAATTCTCATTGCAGTTTTTCTTATATTTTGAAATGTTGAATCATCAGAATATAAGTCAATTGCTCTAGTTACAGAATGATTAATATCATATAATGTTACATTATCATGGCAAATTCCAAAACCACCATCGCCAATATCCAAAACGGTATCTTGTAAACCACCCGTTCTTCGCACAATAGGAATGGTACCATATCGCAAGGCATACATTTGGTTTAATCCGCAAGGTTCAACACGAGAAGGCATTAATAAAAAATCGGCGCCAGCATAAATAATGTGCGCCAACTTTTCATTATAACCTACAAATGTATTATAATTTCCTTCGTATTTATGTTTCAATTGTTGCAAATCATTTTCAACCTGCATGTCTCCAGAACCAAGAACCAAAACATTTATTTGTTGCGGATTTCTTTGTAAAATTATATCAAAAGCTGCGGATAATAAATCGGCTCCTTTTTCGCCAACTAATCTTCCGATAAAAGTAAAGAGTGGTTTTGAAATATCTAAATTAAACTGTTCACACAAAAACTTCTTATTTGCTAATTTTCCTTTTATCAAGAAAGTAATATCATAATTTTTTTCTAAGCTATCGTCTGTTTTAGGATTCCACACATCGGTATCAATACCATTTAAAATGCCAATAGATTTATGTCTTTCTTGTCGTAATAAATTTTCTAATCCGTTTGCAGAAAAGCTAATTTCATTTAAATAAGATGGTGAAACCGTAGTTATTTTCCAACAACATTTAATGGCACTAGCTAATGGATTTATAATCCCTTTCCATTCTAATTTTGAGATTTCATGTGCAGGAAATTCTGGTAAAAGATTGAGTTTATCATATCCAAACCAACCTTGGTATTGGCCATTATGAATGGTTAATATTGTTGGTGTATTTTGAAATTGTCTGTAAGAAAAACAATTTTGAACCATAAACGGAATCAATCCAGAATGGTAATCATGGCAATGCAAAATTTGAACATCTGCATTAGTTTCGTTTATCCAATTTAAAAAAGCAATTTGAAAGCCAAGAAAGCGTTCGGTATCGTCTTTATAAGAATAAACATTCGGACGATCAAATAGCTCAGGAATCGCAATTATATATAATTCAAACCCTAAAATATCACTTTTTTCTTTATATACTGTAAATGATAGATTACGCCAATCTAACTTTAAAAAACCTTTAAATACTGTTGTAAATTCGTTTTCTTTGATAAATTTATTGTCGTAAGCAGGCAAAACTACCTTAGCATTTGTATTTTCTTTTAAATTTAAATATTTTGGTAAAGCACCAACAACATCTGCCAAACCACCAACTTTTGCGACAGGATAACATTCTGCACTAACATGAAATATATTCATAAATAAAACGTGGTTGGAGGATTTTGGTTATTTTCTTACTAAAGCCAAATTACGAGAAAAATTACTACTATTCTAATTTAAATTCGTAATTTTTTATAAATTAGACAAAAATAAATTCTATAAATGAGAACATTACAAAATTATTTTGAAGAATATGCAATTAGCCATCAAAATCCGACAAATAAATTAATTCACTATTTATGTGTTCCTGCTATTTTCTTTTCGATAGTTGGTTTGATAATGGCAATTCCGAGTCTGTTTTTTAGAGGAATAACTAAAGGTTTTGCACCTTTTGTAGAAAATTGGGCTTTTGTAGTTTTAATTTTTGTTGTTCTGTTTTATTTACGATTGTCCAAACTTGTTGCTCTTCAAATTGCTATTTTTTCCATATTTTGTTTGGTGCTAAATTATTATATTTCGCAAAATTTATCCTTGTGGTTCTTCTCTTTAATTGTGTTTTCCATTGCTTGGCTTGGCCAATTTTGGGGACATTCTATAGAAGGAAAAAAACCATCTTTCTTAAAAGATGTTCAATTTTTATTAATTGGTCCGGCTTGGGTAATTTCTAATCTCTTTTCTAATAAAAAATCTCATTAACTAGTAACGAGATTTAATTATTTATTCTTTTAAAAATTGCAATAAGTCTTTTGAAAGTTCTTTTCTGTGGGTGTAAAACAATCCGTGTGGTGCATCCTCATAAACTTTCAATTCGTTCCTTGGTATTGACTTTGCTGCTTTTGCGGACGATATTTCTAAAGGAACGATGCGATCAGAGTTGCCATGAATTATCAAAACCGGAACTTTAATATTTTTAATTTCTTCTCTAAAATCGGTGGTTGAAAAAGCCGTAGCGCACTCGAGTGTTGCTCTTGGTGAAGCAAAGGAACATAACATTTTATAGTAGTGTAGTAAATCTGCACTCATTGGTTCGAGAAGCATACCTGTACCAAAAAAGTTTTCACTAAAAGTTTTCAAAAAACCCATGCGATCATTTCGGATAGCTTTTGCCATTTCGTCTCCATTTTCTTTTGGATTTCCATCTGGGTTATCTTCAGTTTTTAATAAAAAAGGAACCACAGAAGAAATTAAAACAGCTTTTATAATTCTATCTTCTTTGTATCTACTTAAAAACCGAACAACTTCTCCGCCACCCATAGAAAATCCTACAAGAGTTACATCTTTTAAATCTAGTTGTATTATAATTTGATGCAAATCGTCTGCTAAAGTATTGTAATCGTAATTATTCCAAGGCTTAGAAGATTTCCCAAAACCTCTACGATCATATGCAATTACCCGGTAGTTTTTCTTAACCAAATCTTCTATTTGATATTCCCATTGTTCGCCAGACATTGGCCAACCATGAATTAAAATCACTGGTTTTCCTTCTCCATAATCTTTAACATAAAGATAAACTTCATTAGAAGTTTGGATATATTTATCTGTATTTTTTGTAGTATTTTTGGTTTTAAAATTTTCTATTGAATTTTCCATAAGTTTGTTATTTGATTGCTTACAGTAAATTTAAACAAACAATTTCTAATTATATTTACATAGTATCGAATCCTATTTACAGAATTATCATTTTAATAAAATATGGAAAATA
>JBLIJW010000028.1:0-27849 GCA_047636155.1 Flavobacterium sp.
AATCCGGGTGTTAAATTTAAGTCTTGGGCAGAATTTGTATGCGATAAAAAAAGATAACTATTAATAGCAGATGTTTCAGATAATTTTTTGGTTAGTTCGGTTTTGGCACCAAAATAAAAAGAATCGGTGTTTAAAAAAGAAGTTTTAAAACCGCCATTATTGTTTAAATCAATGTTTAAATCAGTTTGATTTAACTTTAATAAAAATTTTGATTCAACTTGTAAATCTGTTTCATTATAATAGGTTGTAGTATTGTTTAAAGTCAAACTTTTATTTTTTTTGGTTTGAAGTTCTCTTGTGAAAATAGTAATGGAATCTTCATTAAATTTAAAATTAGATTGATTGATAAAATCCTGGATTATTTTGTCTTGGTAATAGGTAAAACCAAAGTTTGCCTTTGTTTTTTTTGTCAGATTTTTTATAAAAGAAGTATAATTGTATTTTCCATTATTTAATAATGAATTATTATCCCCTAAAAAAGTCGGAAAATTTCCTTGGGAAAGCATTTCTGTATTGTTTCCGCGACTAAACTGTTTATCGTCATTACCAGAAAAAATGGAACCAAAGGAATAGGTATTACCTAAATTATTTAAACCGATTGTGCTAAAACCTTTAATTTTATCATTTAATAAAATAGCAGTTGTTGAATTATTATACTTAGAATAAAAATCATTTTGTAAATCGGCAGTTAGGCTTAGGCTTGTTTTCTCTTTTTTTAGCTTTAAATTTAATGCAACTTTATTTGATTCGGTTATTTTTTGAAGTACTTTGTTAGTATTAAAATTTTCAACAGCTTCTATAGATTCAACTAAATCTATTGGAATATTTTTACTGCCTATGATATATTGTGAATTAAATAAATCATCTCCTTCTAACATTAACGATTGAATTTCTTTGTTTTTAAAAAAAATTTTCCCGTTATCTCTTACAGAAAACCCTGGTAATTTTTTAAGTAAGTCCTCTACAACTCGTTCTGTACCGTCTTTAAATAAAGAAGGGTTGTAAACAATGGTATCTTGTTTTATTATAATTGCCCTAGGTTTTTTAATTACCACTTCTTCTAAAGCAATTTCTTTTGCTAATAGGACAAAATTTATTTTGGTGTCTTTTACAATAAATAATTTTTTAATTTGTTTAGTAAAACCTTTTTTTGAAATTTCAATTGTTATTGAATCTAATTTTTCTTTGGCAACCGAAAAATTCCCATTAACATCTGAAAAATCAAAATAGATGATTTTATTGTTTTTTTTTATTACTATTGAAGCATCGATTAAATTACCATTTTGGGAAGATACCGTTCCAATAATTCTTTGAGAGAAAAGTGAAGAAACACAAAAGAAACTAAAAAAAAGAAATAGTTTATTCATCAAAAATTAAAATTTCTAAGCCATTTGTGCCAATAGTTGTTCCTGATCCAGCATAATACGATTGAAGTTCGGTTATTTTTTTAATGTATTTTTCTTTATATTCTGTAAAAGGCATCGAAGATGTGTATGGATTTTTAATAACAACATTTGCTGTATTAATTTCTACCTTAGTTGCTACGGTTTCGAAGATTGCTTGACCATCTATTAGTTTTACTTTTAAAATTAAACCAGGCAAACCATTAAATTTCATTGGTCCATCAGTAATAGGAATATCTTTTGCAAAAAAAGCCTCATAATTTCTGCCTCTAAATGTAGTAGTAGCTTTATAACAAATATGGTTCAAAATTGTTATTGTGTCACTTGTAATTTCCCACTCAAAAATGTTTAAATCGTCTTTAACATTAAAGACTTTATTATAAATTTTTTCTTCAGAATATAATTTATTTTCATTGAAATTTTTAAAATATTTTAAGGTATCACTGCCAATCTTTACGATTTTATTACCAGATGTTTTTATAGCATTTGAATTTAATCCTGTAATTAAATACTTTTTCGATATTGAATTTGGGCCGCTTATTTGCAATTCTAATTTTTGTTCAATGGGTTGGGACAATTTCCCACCTAAATCAAATTTTGCGTTGTAATCGATCAAATAGGTTTGAGAAAAAGCAACGCTCTGAAGTAATAATAAAAAGAATAAGATTAATTTTTTCATAAACTTAAATATTAAAAGCACAACATTTTGTAATATTGTGCTTCAATTAAAGGCAATTTAATAATTATTAGTTGATGCCTAATAAGGTATCCCGTTGATTGTCAGCACAGGTCTGCAAAAGCACATGTGTTGCTACAAGTGCAGCACCTTGAGGTGCTTGTTGATAAGTGGCACAACACCTTGTACTGAGAACAACAACCCCATCTTCATCTATGGCATTAGAATCTTTACAAATTTCTACCGGTAATGCTTTTGTTTGTGTTGAAGTTATTTCTCCCGTTTTTGCAAAAGTAGCTGTTGCAATAAAAAACATACAGCCAAATAATAAATTTTTTTTCTGGTTTAAATTGTTAATTAATATTAATCAATATTACAGCTATTTTTTTTTTTTCATAATTTCAAGTGTTAAATAATTGGTTTAAATGCCACTTATTTTTAACTATTCCTTTTCATTAGACAAGAAAAAACTTCGCGACTTTTTTGGATATTGGTTGTAACTTTTATCGCTTGGGTTGGCAATTACAGATTTGATATTGATTTCGTCTCCTAATTGAAAGTTTTTTTCTACTTCTTTAAAATCTAACAGATATTCGCCGCAAAAGTAATTTCCTTTTTCGTCTTTTTCTATAATTCCAGTGTAAACGCCTTTTTGCTTTGTCATTTTTTCATATTTGTTTCAAAGATACAAATTGCGAATTAAATTTTTGCTTTTAGTCGCGAATGAAATGAAAAGCATAATGCAGGAAAAGGCTTGTTTTTTTAGACCAAAAAAAGCGACTGAAGAAGCTCTTTTTTGGGTGTTAAAAAACATGCTTTTACAAATAATCTTGCAATGGAATGCGGGAAATAACTTCATAAAAAAAAACAGCCATCGAGTGACAGCTGTTTTTGTATTGATTTATGCAACTTTAAGTATTTCTAATGCAATTTTTATCATTGATTCGTTAGAAGGTTCGCCATTTACATATTCAATTTGATTTGAAATATCGATATTTGATCTTATTTTTTCTTTATTTCTAATGTAAAACGTCTTTGTTGTTCCTTTGTATTCAAGTACAAATGTAATTTCTTCAAATTTACCTTTATTTAAAAAGTGAATTTTCTCAGCTTCGTTATTGAAAGAATTATAAAGTTCACTTAAAACATTTTTTAAAATAATACTTGCATTTGATTTTTTATCAACTTTGAATATTCGTTCTTCTTTTCCGAAATTAAATTTATTTTCCGAAAATTCTTCACTTACATCACTTTCAATTAATTTAAATTCTTTCAATCTTCCATTTTTCAGAAAGTTTTGAAGAAAGAATCTTGGAGGTGCTTGTTTTAATATTAATGAGAAATTACTAACACCTTTTGCTCTCATAAAACTATTAAACGCGCTTTCGAAAATTGATTTGATACCATGATTTTCTTTTCTTTGAACAATTAGAAATCCGAATTTACTATTTTTAGGAACATTGATTAAGAAGAAGAAATCTTTGCTAAAAAGATCATTTTTTTCCAAATCATATTTAATTTTATTAGTAATTCTATCTTTAATTTTTCCTTGTTCGCCAGTGTACGCAGAATCAAAATAACCTGATATTATACGTTGATCTTCTTTTTTAATTTGCTTACCATTTAAGCCGAAAGTTCTAAGGTTTCTTTGTACATCAGTATATTCTTTAATATTTTTCTGAATATAGTTTAGAAAATCATCCATAGTTTCCAGTAAATCCTCTTCTTCATTGTAAAAATTTAGAACTTGTTGTTCTTTTGCTTTGTTCAAAAGCATGAACCTGTAAATTTGTATTTTTATCATCTTTTTAAAATTTAAAATTGTAGGAATATTATCGTTAATTTTTTAATATATTCCAATTGGGTTAAAAATAGCCGTTCTGAGATTCTAACTATTTTTTTTTCAATTTGAGTACGAATTTAAATTGGAAAAAAGATTTCAATTTTCTACTTTTGAAGTATGAAAAAAGTAGTTGAGGAAACCTCATCATCTTAATAACTTAAAAATAAATGGCCGCCAAGCTTTAATTATTTAAGTTTCCAATTTAGGGATATCTCAGATATCCCTTTTTTTGTGCTTTTTTTCTTTACCTCAGCTTTATTTTTTACTGGTTAATACTCATAAAAGGCTTCGATAAACGAAGCCTTTTTTTAATTATATTTCTTTAATTCTTTAAGAACCACACATTTCGCAATCTTCCGGACCAGCATTTTTTGCCATTTCAATCATGGCTTTGTATTCGTCTGCAGTCATTTCAACTGGTTCGTTAACCATTGCAATTGGTTCTAAAACTTTTGCTGCAACTTTTTCTTCTACTTTTTCTTCGTTTGCAACTTCTATTGGTTCTGCTTTTTTGTCGTTGTTTAAGGTAAACTTAATAGCATCAACAGCAGCTTTTGTTCTCAAATAATACATTCCGGTTTTTAAACCACTTTGCCAAGCATAAAAATGCATCGATGTTAATTTAGCATAGTTTGCATTTTGCATGAATAGGTTTAGCGATTGCGATTGATCGATAAAATAACCACGTTGGCGCGACATATCGATAATGTCTTTCATTGACATTTCCCAAACTGTTTTGTATAATTCTTTTAAATCTTGCGGAATATCTAAATTCTGAACCGATCCGTTTTCACGCATTAATTCTTGTTTCAAGGTTTCATTCCACAAACCGCGTTCTACTAAATCGTTTAGTAAATGTTTGTTTACAACTATAAATTCGCCAGAAAGTACACGACGTGTATAAATGTTAGATGTATAAGGTTCAAACGCTTCGTTATTTCCTAATATTTGAGAAGTAGATGCTGTTGGCATTGGTGCAACCAAAAGTGAATTTCTTACACCATGTTCTACCACTTCTTTTCTTAAACTTGCCCAATCCCAACGACCAGATAAATCAGAGTCTTGAATATTCCATAAATTATATTGGAATTCTCCTTGTGAAATTGGAGAACCTTTAAAAGTAGAATATGCGCCTTCTTCTTTTGCCAATTCCATAGATGCGGTTACGGCTGCAAAATAAAGTGTTTCAAAAATTTCTTGATTTAATTGTTTTGCTTCGTCGCTTGTAAACGGCATTCTCAGCATGATAAAAGCATCTGCCAAACCCTGCACACCTAAACCAACTGGTCGATGACGAAGATTTGAATTTTCTGCTTCTTTAACCGGATAGTAATTTCTATCGATTACTTTATTTAAATTTCTGGTTACTCGTTTGGTTATGTCGTATAATAATTGGTGGTCAAACTTGCCGTTTTCTACAAACATTGGCAACGAAATAGAAGCCAAATTACAAACTGCAATTTCGTCTTTGGATGTGTATTCCATAATTTCGGTACACAAGTTAGACGAACGAATGGTTCCTAAATTCTTTTGGTTTGATTTGCGGTTTGCTGCATCTTTGTACAACATATATGGCGTTCCGGTTTCAATTTGTGATTCCAGAATTTTTTCCCATAATTCGTGTGCTTTTATGGTTTTTCTTCCTTTACCTGCTTTTTCGTAATCGGTATACATTTTTTCAAACTCTTCTCCATAAACGTCATACAATCCGGGACATTCGTTAGGACACATTAACGTCCAGTTTGCATTTTCTTGTACGCGTTTCATAAACAAATCCGATGTCCACATGGCGAAGAATAAATCTCTTGCACGCATTTCTTCTTTTCCGGTATTCTTCTTTAAATCTAAGAAATCAAAAATATCAGCATGCCAAGTTTCAATATAAATAGCAAAACTACCTTTACGTTTTCCGCCACCTTGGTCTACATATCTCGCGGTATCGTTAAACACACGAAGCATAGGTACAATTCCATTTGATGTTCCGTTGGTTCCGCGAATGTAACTACCGGTTGCGCGAACGTTGTGAATAGAAAGTCCGATTCCGCCAGCAGATTGCGAAATTTTTGCCGTTTGTTTTAACGTGTCATAAATTCCGTCAATACTATCGTCTTGCATTGCCAATAAAAAGCAAGAAGACATTTGAGGTTTTGGCGTTCCGGCATTAAATAAGGTTGGCGTTGCGTGGGTAAAGAATTTCTTCGACATTAAGTCGTAGGTTTCTAAAACCGAATCTAAATCGTTTAAGTGAATACCTACCGAAACACGCATCAACATGTGTTGCGGACGTTCAACAATTTTGCCGTTTATTTTTAGTAAATACGAACGTTCTAAGGTTTTGAATCCGAAATAATCGTAGTTAAAATCGCGATTATAAATAATATGCGAATCTAAAAATTCTGCATTTTCTTGAATTACCTGATGTACTTCATCAGATAAAAGTGGCGCTTCTTGGTTGGTTCTTGGATTTACATACAAATACATTTCCTTCATTGTTTCAGAAAATGATTTTGTAGTATTTTTATGTAAGTTAGAAATTGCAATTCTAGCAGCAAGTTGTGCATAGTCTGGATGTGCAATTGTCATTGATGCTGCAGTTTCTGCTGCTAAATTATCTAATTCTGATGTAGTTACGCCGTCATACAAACCTTCAATTACGCGCATTGCGACTTTTACAGCATCTACTAAATCGTTTAATCCGTAACATAATTTTTTAATTCTGTCGGTAATCTTATCAAACATTACTGGCTCTTTGTGGCCATCTCTTTTCACTACATACATATGCTTTATGGGTTTTTAAACTAGAAAATCCCTTTTCTAATTTGGGTTATTTGTTTATGCTGAATTCGTTTCAACATCGTTTTCTGATTTATAAAAGTTCAGACACTTTTTTTTGAAGCCAATCCAGCTATTTGTTACAATCTGTTATTGCGAGGAACGAAGCAATCTTTCAATAGAATTACTTTTTTCTCGCAATCACAGGATTTCCGCTTCTATCTGGGCTAACCTAATTTAATTGCTTGGGAATTAATTTTATTTTATTTTTAAACCATTAAGACATTTAAGAAAATAAGTTTTACAATTCTTATGCTTCTTACTGGTTTAGAAAATTATTTCAAAATCATCAATTTTTTAAAAATCGGCGTCGAAAGTAATTTTTTGCGCTTCGCTGTCTGTATTCATCACGCCAGCTTTTTGGTATTCGGCAACTTTTTTCTCAAAGAAATTAGTTTTTCCTTGCAGTGAAATCATGTCCATAAAGTCAAATGGATTGGAAGTATTGTATTCTCTATTGCAACCCAATTCTACTAAAAGTCTATCGGCTACAAATTCCAAATATTGTGTCATTAAAACGGCATTCATTCCAATTAAAGAAACCGGTAATGATTCTGTAATAAATTCTCTTTCGATATTTAAGGCATCTACAATAATTGTTCTTATTCTTTCTTTAGGAACTTTGTTTACTAAATGGTGGTTATGCAAATGCACGGCAAAATCACAGTGAACACCTTCGTCACGAGAGATTAACTCGTTAGAAAACGTTAATCCAGGCATTAATCCGCGTTTTTTTAACCAATAAATAGAACAGAATGCACCAGAAAAGAAGATTCCTTCAACAGCAGCAAACGCAATTAAACGTTCTGCGAAAGAATCAGAATCAATCCATTGTAAAGCCCAATCTGCTTTTTTCTTGATTGCAGGAAAAACATCTAAAGCGTTAAATAAATCCGATTTTTCTGCTTCGTCCTTAACATAAGTATCGATTAACAAAGAATAGGTTTCTGAATGGATGTTTTCCATCATAATCTGAAATCCGTAGAAGAATTTAGCTTCGGAATATTGTACTTCGTTTACAAAATTTTCTGCCAGATTTTCGTTTACAATTCCGTCAGAAGCCGCAAAGAATGCTAAAATGTGTTTTACAAAATAACGTTCGTCTTCAGACAATTTATTATTCCAGTCGTTTAAGTCTTGCGAAAGGTCAATTTCTTCTGCCGTCCAAAAACTTGCTTCCATTTTTTTATACCATTCCCAAATATCGTGGTGTTGGATTGGGAAAATTACAAATCGATTTTTATTTTCTTGTAATATTGGTTCTACGAAGCTCATATTTTTGGTTTTTTAAGAATTTCTTAACTAAATTTCTGTTTTACAAAGATGGCTTTTTTTACTCTAAAATGAAAGTCAAACTTATTCACAATCGCAAATAGTTTTTAACAATACTTTGAAATTCCCTAATTTTATTGAGTTTTGTAACTATTTAATTAACAAATGTTTATGCTAAAATATATGTTTTAAAATCTACTGAATATAAGCTTGTTAACTTTTATTTTTAAGGGTTTGCGAGCTTTTTTGAGGTTGCTCTTAAAGAAAACTTTTAAACAAAAAAAGAGCAATTTCTGTTTTATAAGAAATTGCTCGTTAAAAAAACATCTAAAATTTTATTGTTTGATATAGGTTTTATTTCCTTTAGAATTTATGTAATATTTTCCGCCATTTGGATCAGAATACAGTTTTTTACCTCTAAATTTTCCGGTTTTTTTATTGGTTACTTTTTTCTCTGCAGCTTTTGCTTTTGCAGTTTGCTTTATTTCTGTAATTTTTGATTTTTCTACTTCGTTTTTATATTGTTGGTCTGGCGTTCCGTCTTTTTTTAGTTTTACTTCTGTTTTGGTTTTAGAAGTAGTGGTTTTTGCAGTTTGTGCAAAAAATGTATTTGAGAATACAAACACAAAACATAATAAAATAAGTTTTTTCATTGGTTTTACTGTTTAAAATAGTTAATTAAAAGTAGCAATTAATTTAATATAAAAACCTAGTAGACTGAAAAATAATCGGTTGTATTTAAATTTTACTTTTGCGTTAAGGATGGAGCAATTGTTTGAGCTCTTTTTGTTTAGTGAAATGAAATGAAACTAAACAAAAAAGCGAGTGCGAAAGCCTGACCAGTTTTCGCGAGTTGTTGCGACAGCAAAAAACGAAGCAAACTGGTAACGCCAAAATTTTAAAAAAATGCACGAATTTGCACATTACCGGTATGAACGGCCTTACTTGTATCTGATTTTCTGCCTTGGTAATTAATGTTCAAATCGAGATATTGGGTTAGGTTTTTTTGTAAAAGTAAACGCCAAGTTGTATTTTTACCAGGTTGTAAGCCTTCAAGCATTTGAAAAGCTACCGGCGAAAGTGCATTGCCAATAAACTTATTGTTGTAAAGCGAAAACTCGCCATTTATGGTAAACTTTTTTTCGCCAGAATAATTTAATTGCAATCCCAATCGTTGTTGTTTTAAACTTTCTTGGTCGTTAATTTGGTTTTGCTTGTCTTGAAATTGGTACAGAAAAGCCACATTTGCATTGGTGTTAAACAGATACGATATTTTTGGTTCTGCTAAAAAACTTTGTAATTCAAAATTTCTGCTAGCATAATTATCTGAAGTGCTTGTGGAATTGGTAGTGTTGACATTGGCGTTAAATAGCCATTGTTTTTGCGCCAAATGGGCATATTGAAATTGATGCGAAAAGGTATTGTTTTCTTGCGAACCAACGGATAACAAACTGCGTAATTTATTGCCTAAATAGGTGTAAGTAACCGAGTGGTTTTGTTTGCCTCGGTTGTAAAAAATGCTGTTTCTGAAGTTTGTATTTAATCCCAAGAGATTATCGGTCGATTTTTCAAACGGATTAATATTAAAATCGTCGTTGTTTCTTCGCACTTTTCTGTCTAATGAAAATGCCGTTTGATTATAAAAATAGGATACTAACTTTTTAAACCCGCTTTGGTTTGCCCATTGCGATGGCTTAAAAGTAAGCGATTGTGAAAATTTATTCTGATTGGTTTTTAAGAAAACCTGATTTGGCAAAAATACTCTAACGTACTTTGCTTGATCTGGAAATGGTGCGACTTCAAATTCTTGTAATTCCTGAATTCCGTTGCCGTTATAATCGTTCCAAGTATAAACTCCTTGACCGATATTAACCTCTACATAAGTAAATTCTTGCTGCGCGATTGTTCCAGATGCAGTTTCATAAACGGTATTGGTTTGTAATAATTGGTTGAAAAAACTATCGTTGTATAGTAATCTTGAATTTAATGAATTTTCTTTCGGAATGGTAGAATCTGTAAATTCTAACTGACGAAAATTAACAAATAGCGACAAATTGGTTTTTTGATTTTGAATTAGTTTGGAGCGCAAATAATAGGATGTCGAATTGTTTACACGTTCTAAATTATTATTTTGCAAACTATCGTTGGCTCGTTTTAAAATTCCGATTTCGGCAAAAACTTTTGTTGAATCGCCACGACCAAAGAATACGCCAACCTCAGAAAACCGCTGGCTTAAATTGCTAAATTGATTACTGGCAACTAGCTTTTCTTGGTTGTCTTCTGCACGAAAACTGCCACCTATGTAGTTTTTCTTAAAATTATATTTTCCAACTGTTTGATTTCTTAAAAAGGTAGTTTGGGAATACGAACCGCTACTTTTTAGATAACTAGCATGTTGTAAAAACTGTAATTTTTTAGATGCTAATCGTGCAACTACATTATGTTTGGTTCCAGAAAATGAACCAGAAAAATCTAAATTTTCTATTTGATACGTTGCTTTGCCGAGATTGGTGAAGTTAAAATCTAAACCAGCAACTAGCAAACTTTGGTTGCCAGAAAAAGTGGTTAAATTCCAATCGCGATTGAATTCGATATTAAATAAACGTTCGATTGTTCTAAAATCCTGTTGAATATATTGCCAATTTGCAAAGGCATCAATAGTTGTTTTAGAAGTTAACAGTCGCTGCTTTCCGTTAATTTTTGCTGCAATTCCTTTGTTATCCGTATCGTCAATAGAAGAATATAAATTGGAATCTTGGTTGCTAATTCCGACTTCAAAGTCAATTTTTGTTTTTTCACTCGGATTAAATCCGCCAAGAATAGTTGCAATCTGAATTTTATTTGGCGCAATTAATCTAGTAATTGGTTCGTAATTTCCTTGTAAAACGCCATTTATTGGTGCAACATATTGGTAAATTTTTCCAATTGTGTTCGAGTTCACTAAATTGTAATTCCCTAATTTATTTCCTAAAAGTAAAAAGCGTACATTAAATAAAGTATCGTCTGGATTGTTAGAGTATTCAAAATATTCGATTCCGTTTTCGACAACTTTTTTATACAACACTTTATTTTCAGAAAAAGTGTCTTCAAAGGCAGAAGGTGCTACCATTAAATCCACATTATCTCCGGCATTTTGCAAAATTGCAACTTGTTCTTCGGATAAATTTTGTTGTAAGGGTTGGTTTTTAATGTCATTTTCAGAATATAAATAACCACCTATCGACCATTTTTCTGTTTGGTGTGTTGCGCCAGCATAAGTTACAAAGCGAGTAAAATTTCTGTCAGAATATTGGTATTCAATTGCAATACGCATTTCTGAATTTATAGGATAAGTAGAGTTAAATATAATTTCGCCTGCATTGTAATCAATAATATAATCGTTATTCTCGCCACGTTGCAATAAAATTCCGTTTACAAAAACCCGTTCTGAACCAGAAATAACCAAAACATACAATTCGCCATTTTGTCCGCGTAATTTATATGGACCTTGATTTCCTTCTTGGCCAACAAAATTACTTTTGGCATATTGGCCGCGAACAATTGCTGCAGATGCAAAAATATCCGTTTTATTTTCAGGTGTTCCAAAGGTAAATTTTGTCGCTAAACCTTGTACTTTTTTATTAAAATTTAAAAATTTTGATTGTCGATTTTCTAAAAACAAATCACCTGCGCGAATGTTCCATTTATCTGTAAAAAGTTCGATAAATATTTGATCAAATTCATCTAATTTTTGAGAATAACCACCATCTTGCAGCGGAATATTATTGTCTTGAATAGAAGCTCGTAAACTTACGTTATTAGAAATTTTACCTGTGATTTGTAAATCTAAATTAGAATTTACTGTAGTATTTTGGTTGTTTCCAACGGTAATTCCGCGAGTTATGCTACCAGAAGTATTTAATCCGTCAAAGGGTTTAAAGGTATTTGGATTTTCGGTTTTTACCTGAAATAAACTCCCGGCTTCATTAGAAATTACGCGACTGTCATCATAAATAGAATAGGTTTTTGTAATGAATTCTGGATATTGCAAATAGCGAATTTCAACCGAATCGACGATTTTAAAATTCGAATTAAAAATAATTTTTGCTTTAACAAAATCTACTTTATAATTAGTAGAATCAATTTCTGTATTCTTTGTATCAAAAACTTTGAAAAAAGCTTGGTTTATAGCTACTTTTTCTAAAGTTATGGTATCATAAACAAGTGCAATTTTTTTGTTTTTATACGATGTTTTAATTTCTTGAGCATAGTTATTGCTTAAGCAAAATAAAAATACGCAAAAACAAATCAGACGGTTCATAGATTATAATAACTCTCAATTGTCAAAAGTAGTATTTATATTGCGTATTTTGTTGATAAATCAGAAGATGGTTTTTACTAAAAATTAAAATGCAAAAGCTTTTGTATCTTGTATATGGCTGTTTTTAAGATTGTTAATTTTTTTGTAACTTTACTTTTTACAGGAATTTCTAAAACAAATTCACTAAAATATAAAAATCAGAACCTATGAAAATAAAATTACTTTTTAGCTTGTTATTTTTAGGAATTGCGAGCAACGCACAAATCCTATCCACAACTTCCTTTGCAACCGGTTTTTCTAGCGTTTCAGAAATTGTGCATCTGCCAAACGACAGTCGCCTTTTTGTTGTTGAACAAGGCGGAATTATTAAAATCTTAAATTCTAACGGAACCACAAATGCAACTCCTTTTTTGAATATTTCCTCTGGTATTTCCTCCGGTGGTGAACGTGGTTTATTAGGTTTGGCTTTTCATCCGAATTATGCTTCTAATGGATGGTTTTTTATAAATTTTACCAATCCGAACGGAAACACTGTAATTGCGAGATATTCTGTAAGTCCCAATGCCAATGTAGCTAACACAACCGGAACTATATTAATGACCATTAACCAGCCATTTTCTAATCACAATGGTGGTTGTCTGCGTTTCGGTCCAGATGGTTATTTATATATTTCTCTTGGCGATGGCGGAAGCGCAAACGATCCTGGAAATAGAGCACAAAATATAAACGAAAATTTAGGTAAAATGCTGCGTATTGATGTCAACTCTAACATTACGCCATTTTATACTTCGCCGCCAACGAATCCATATGTTGGAATTGCAGGTAACGACGAAATTTGGGCAGTCGGTTTAAGAAATGCTTGGAAGTTTAGTTTTGACAAACTGAATGGTGATATTTGGATTGCCGATGTAGGACAAAATAATATTGAAGAAATTAATAAAATTTCCAATCCGTTACCAAATAATTTAAATTTTGGATGGCGTTGTTATGAAGGAAACTCTTCATTTAATACTTCGGGCTGTGCTTCGGCAAGTAGTTACACTTTTCCGGTTGCGCAATATGATCATGCAGACGGAAGTTGTTCTATAACTGGCGGTTACGTTTATCGCGGAACAAATTTCGGAAATTTAACAGGAAGATATGTCTTTGCCGATTATTGTAAAAACCGTTTGGCTTACCTGCAGCTGAATAACACCATAATTTATTCAGCAAATCTACCAAATAACATCAACATTACTTGTTTTGGAGAAGATATGAATGGAGAATTATATGTTGGCGGCGGTTCTACAATTTATAAAGTGGTTGATCAGACTTTGGCAACTCCGAGTTTTGAAGATAATGGAATTTTGTTGTATCCAAACCCTGCAAAAACAGAAGTTACTATTGCAAGTAAAAATGCAGTAATTTTTGATACCTATTCTATAATAGATTTGACCGGAAAAATCGTTTTATCGGATACAATACTTGCAGCAGAAAAGCAAATTGATATTTCGAGTTTACCAACCGGGTTATATGTTTTAAAAGTTTCCGACAGTTTTGGAAAATCGTTTCAAACAAAATTATCCGTAGAATAATAATTAAAAACTTCTGAGAAATTAGAGGTTTTTTTTTGATGAAAAAGGTGTATTTTTATTTTTGATAAAATTTAAAAAATGAAAAGTCCGTTTAAAATAACTTCTATTATTACTAATGCCGAAGGAATTTCTATTTTTTCGGAAGAAGAATTTCCTGTGGAAGACAGGAAAGGTATGTTTTTAACAGATCAAATTTCGGCTAAAAATTTTAGAATTAGAAGAAGTAGTTTTGGATACGCAACTCCATTTCACTTGTCTGGCGATGCTGCTTTTATTTCCATCTTAAAAGGAAGTTTAAAAATAGAATTGCAAAACGGCGATTATAAAATTTTTAGTTGCGGCGATTGTTTTATTGCAAAAGATAATTTACCAACGGGTGTAATTTTTGATAAAACGATTCACGGACACAAAGCGGTTGTGGTTGGCGAAGAAAATTTGGTGGCAATTCATGTAAAGTTGTAATTACGGTGCAGGATTTGGAATTTGCTCGTGAATTTTTTCTATATCAGATAAAAGTTCATCAGATAAGTGAATAGCAAAAGCGTCTATGTTTTTTTGTAACTGCTCTAAATTAGTCGCGCCAACAATAGTTGCCATGGTTGCTTGTTGTTGGTTTACAAACGCCAACGACAATTCTGCTAAGGTAAGGTTGTTTTTTTGAGCCAAATCTTGATATAATTTGGTGGCTTCAAAACAATTTTCGTTAGTATATCTCGTGAAATTTGGAAAGGTTTTCATTCGAGAATTTTCGGGAAATCCGTTTAAATATTTTCCAGATAAAAATCCAAATGCTAGCGGAGAATAAGCCATTAATCCAATATTTTCTCGGATTGTTATTTCAGACAATCCAACTTCGTACAATCGATTTAATAACGAAAGCGGATTTTGAATGGTCGCAATTCTTGGTAAATTATTTTTTTCACTTTCCATTAAATAACGCATTACGCCAAACGGATTTTCATTAGAAACGCCGATTTGATTTATTTTACCTTCCTTAATTAATCCGTCAAAAACGCTAAGAATTTCAAAAATACTGTCTTGCCAATTGGCATCAATTTTTTGAATTCCGCGTTGTCCAAACATATTCATAATCCTTTCTGGCCAATGCATTTGATATAAATCAATATAATCTGTTTGCAGATTTTTAAGGCTTAACTCAACGGCTTCTGTTAGATTTTTTTTAGAAAAATCTAATGGATTTCTGATGTACGTCATTCCTCTATTCGGACCAGCAATTTTAGTTGCCAAAACAATTTGATCTCGTTTGCCCGACTTTTTGAACCACGAACCAATGTGTCGTTCTGTACTTCCAAATATTTTTTCGTTTCCACCAATAGGATACATTTCTGCAGTATCAAAAAAATTGATACCACGTTCTATCGCATAATCCATCTGCGAATGTGCTTCGTCTTCGGTATTTTGATTCCCAAAAGTCATGGTTCCGAGGCAAATGCGACTAATTTTAGTTTCGGAATTTGGTAATTTGGTATATTTCATAATAAAATAAAATCTAATTGAAATGCGAAGGTAGTTGTTATATAAAATTTATAAAAAGCTCAATTTATAAATTCTTGTTAAGATTTATTTTGCGCAATTTCTTGGATAATTTTAACATGATGAATGGTATGCAATTGTAAAAACTTATAAGTATCTTTTTTATTTAAATGATCAAAAAACGGATGTTTGAAAAAAGCATATTTAGGCAAAATTTTCATTTTTTCTACATTTTTTTTTGCAGTTTGCAAGTTATTTAAAAGATTTTCTTGCGTGGTTTCTTCTGATGGTATTACCGTTTTTGGCGCACGAACTTTACCTCGCGGAATTTTTTTGGTAGTAAAAATTATAAATTTCTTAAGGTTAAATTTCCTTACAAATTCTTCGGGAACAGAAAGTTCTAATTGTGTAATTATGCCATTTAAAACCAGTAAACTATGTTCAATTTGCCAACCAATTGTTGCCTGAGAAACCTCTATGTTTTTTAGTTCCGCTTTTGGCACGAAGGATTCTAACTTATTAATTAATTCTTCTAAACTTTGCATGGTAGTTGGTTTTGAAATTAGTAAAAAATCCTGCAAAGAATTTACAGGATTTTTATTTATTTAGAAGTCTTTTAGCATTTTTGAGATTTCGTCTAGTTTTGGTGTAAGAATTACTTCAATTCGACGATTCTTTGCTTTACTGTCGCTAGTTTCGTTACTAGACAATGGTGCAAATTCGCCGCGACCTGCGGCAGTTAAATTTTTGCGATCAATGGTTTTATTTTCAGATAAAATATTTACAATTGCTGTGGCGCGTTTTGTAGACAAATCCCAGTTATTTTCAATTCCGCCACCAATGTTTCCTAGTATTTTATCGTTGTCTGTATGTCCTTCAATTAGCACAGAAATTTCTGGATTATCGGCTAAAACTTTTCCTAATTCTACTACGGCTTTTTTACCTTCTGTTCCAACTGTCCAACTTCCGGTTCCGAAAAGTAATTTGTTTTCCATAGAAACATATACTTTTCCGTTGCGCTGTTCTACCGTTAAACCTTTTCCTTCAAATGCATTTAATGCTTTAGAAATATTATCTTTCAAAGCCTTCATGCTAGCATCTTTTGCTGCAATATAATTTTCTAGTTCGGTTAGTCTGTTAGAACTTGCTTGCAAATCGGCCTTTAATTTATTTAAACGATCTTGCTCTGCGGCTAATGCTTTTTCTTTTGCTTCTAGTTTTGCTAACAACTCGTGATTTTTATTCATGTTAGATGTTAATGCGTCGTCGCTATTTTTTTCTAAAGCATTGTAGGAAGATTGCAATGTTTTTAAATTTTTGTCGCTTGCTGCATAATCTGCCAATAATTTGTCGCGTTCTGCTTTTAGTTTATCGCGTTCTGTGGTTAGTGCATTTTGATCTAATTCTAACTGGTTTTTATCTTTTAATAAATTTTCATTTGCATCAGAAATGGTGCGATTTTCTTTTTTAAGATCGGCATATTTATTTTCTAAATCGGTATATATCTTTTTAGATACGCATGAAGTTGCAAGGATTAGTATTGCAAAACTGGTTATTACTTTTTTAATCATTATCTGTTTTGGTGTTTTATAATTTGGTTGTGGAAATTTACGAATTTTTGTATTAGCCGGGATAGAAGTGGAACTACTTTCTTACAAAAAAAGCCTTTTTATTTTTTTACCAAAAAAAAGCGAAAGCTCTTTTTGTGGTTTAAAAATTGGCTTTTTGCAAAAAAGAGTGCAATGGATAGCGCGATTGGCTACAAATTAAGTTCGACTACAATTGGGCAATGGTCAGAATGATTTGCTTCGGGCAAAATATAGGCACGCGTCATTTTATCGGCTATATTTTGGCTTACCAAGTTATAATCTATGCGCCAACCTTTGTTGTTTTTTCTTGCTCCTGCGCGATAACTCCACCACGAATATTGGTGTGGTTCTTTATTAAACTGTCGGAAACTATCTACAAATCCGGCTTTCATAAAAAGGTCAATCCATTGGCGTTCTTCTGGCAAAAAACCAGAAACTTTTGCATTGCGAATTGGATCGTGAATGTCTATCGCTTGATGGCAAATGTTATAATCGCCGCCAATTACTAAGTTTGGGAATTCGACTTTTAAATTATTTATGTAATCTTGAAATTGATCCATATAATCAAACTTGTGTGACAATCTGTCCATATTGGTTCCGGATGGCAAGTACAAACTCATAACCGAAAGATTTTCGAAATCGGCACGAATATTTCTACCTTCAAAATCCATGCTTTCAATTCCGGTTCCGTATACTACTTTTTTAGGCTCGATTTTGCTTAAAATGGCAACGCCGCTGTAGCCTTTTTTAGTTGCTGAAAAATAATATTGGTACGGATAGCCTGCAGCGGTAATATCGTTAGTTGGAATTTGATCTTCTGTTGCTTTAATTTCTTGAAGGCAAATTACATCTGGATTGGCTTGTTGCAACCAATCTAAAAATCCTTTATTAATTGCAGCTCGAATTCCGTTGACGTTGTAGGATATAATTTTCATGAAAAGTTTTATTGGTGTTTCAAATGTAAAGAAATTAGATAAAAAGCAAACCTATTTATGGAAATTTTAAGCAAATTATATCCTGAAATTAAAGATTCTGTAAAAATGAATTAGGTTAAAAAGCTTTAAAATAGTTTTACTACATTTGTTACTTACTCTAAACGAGAACAAAATAAATGGGATTAGTTACTGCTAAGGAAGTTGCAAAATCAATTAATGTTGACAAGTATGGCGTTTTTGGAACCTTTGCCGGTTGGTTATTAATGAAGGTTCTTAAAATTTCGACAATAAATAAATTTTACGATAAAAATAAACACTTAAAAGATTTAGAATTTTTGAATGCTATTTTGGATGAATTTCAGATAAAATTTGAAATTCCAGAAGAGGATTTAAAAAGACTTCCTAAAAATGGTGCGTACATTACTATTTCGAATCATCCGTTAGGTGGAATTGACGGTATTTTGTTATTAAAGTTGATGCTAGAACACGAACCTGATTTTAAAATCATAGCAAACTTTTTACTGCATCGAATTGAACCGATGAAGAAATACATTATGCCAGTTAATCCGTTTGAAAACCATAAGGATGTGAAGTCTAGCGTTATTGGATTAAAAGAAACTTTTAGGCATTTAAGTGACGGCAAACCTTTGGGAATGTTTCCGGCAGGCGAAGTTAGTACGTATAAAGACGGAAAATTAGTTGTAGATAAAACTTGGGAAGAAGGTGCAATTAAGGTTATCAGAAAAGCCCAAGTTCCCGTTGTTCCTATATATTTTCACGCAAAAAATAGTCGCTTGTTTTATTTGTTATCCAAAATTGACGGTACACTTCGAACGGCCAAATTACCATCGGAAGTTTTAACGCAAAGAGACCGTATTATTAAAGTCAGAATTGGTAAACCAATTTCTGTCGCAGAACAAAATGAGCATACTACGTTGGAAAGTTTCACTGATTTTTTGCGTAAAAAGACCTATATGCTTTCGAATTCATTTAATCAGGAAAGTAAATTATTGCAGCTTCCTAATTTAAAAATTCCTAAAAGTCCAAAAGAAATTGTGCTTCCTGCAAACCAATTGTTGATAATTGATGAAGTAGAAAAGTTGCGAATTGACGGAAGTAGATTGTTGCAAAGTAAAAACTATGAAGTATTTTTTACAGAAGCTAAAAACATACCAAATATTTTGCATGAATTAGGAAGGCTTAGAGAAATAACTTTTAGAGAAGTTGGGGAAGGAACAAACGAGTCTATTGATTTGGATAAGTTTGATCAATACTACCACCATATGTTTTTGTGGGATGATACTTCCAAGAAAATTGCCGGTGCCTACAGAATGGGATTGGGTTCGCATATTTACCCGAAATACGGAATTGAAGGTTTTTATTTAAACGATTTGTTTCGATTTGAACCAGAGTTAAATGACATGATGCACCAATCTATAGAAATGGGTCGTGCTTTTATCATAAAAGAATACCAATTAAAACCAATGCCTTTGTTTTTGTTATGGAAAGGAATTGTGCATCTTACCATGCATTATCCGGAGCATAAATATTTAATTGGAGGTGTTAGTATCAGTAATCAATTTACTGATTTTTCGAAATCATTGATGATTGAATTTATGAAATCGCATTATTACGATCCGTATGTTGCACAATATATTAATCCGAAAAAAGAATTTAAAGTTAAGCTAAAAGATGCGGATAAAGATTTCGTATTCAATGAAACGGAAGCCGATTTAAATAAATTTGATAAAATTATTGATGAGGTTGAACCTGGGAATTTGCGATTGCCCGTTTTGATTAAAAAGTATATCAAACAAAATGCACGTGTTGTTGCTTTTAATGTGGATCCTTTATTTAATAATGCCGTGGATGGTTTGATGTATATTCGGATTGCTGATTTGCCAGAAAGCACAGTGAAACCCGTTTTAGAGGAATTTCAGGCGGAGTTGGAACGGAAAGAAAAGCACTGATTTAGAAACTAGTTATTTGTAAAAAGTGATTAGTACTTAGTTTTTTATACCGCAAATTTGTAAACTTTCTGCACGCAGATTTGAAAGATTAAAATGATTTTTTACTTAGAGTTTTAGGTTTTTATAAACGCAAATTTAATTTTGACTATAACTTATCGAGATTGGTATTTAGTATTTTATCGTCAAATAACTCCTCATAACTTTTTAAACTCAAAAAAAAACCTATTCCATTTTTACTTTTTTCTGAAAATTTTTCCAGTTTGAATTTGAAATTGTTTCTTTAGATTTAAATTCAAATTGTTTCGAATAATTTAAAATATATTTTGCACGTTCTTCTGATTCTGGATGATTTGCAATCCAAGAAAATATAAATGGTTCAGAGTTTTCTTGCGCTAATTCAAACATAAAATCTGCTAGTGGTTTCGGATTTATTTTTGCCTTTACCAAATAATCTACAGCTGTAATATCTGCTTCTTTTTCTAAATTTCTGTCGTATGCGGTTGAAGATAGTTTTTTTAGAATTTCTTTAATAATAGCTCCACCTTTTTCTCCAGCTGTTGCAGATAAAATTACAGAAAGTCCAATTTCTTTTGATAATTTTTTCATTACATGGTTGTTTTGAATGTGTGCAATTTCGTGACCTAAAACGCCTTGCAGTGCTTCCTGTTTCTGACATTTCTCTATTAAACCCGTGTAAACTACTAAGTGGTTGTTTGGTAAAGCGAAAGCATTTACTTCGTCCTTAACAACAAAATGTAGTTTTATCGAGTCTCGATTGATTTTATTTGCTTTACAAATAGGAATAAGTAACGAATCTAAAGTTTGCAATAAACTATCCTTTAAAACTTCGGTTTCTGTTTTTTGAATTTGGTTCCAAATTAAATTCCCTATAGAATTTTCGGCAACAGTTTTTCTCTTTTCAATATTAAAATGTTTGGTAAAGTCGATGAAGGATAATGCATAAAATAATCCAAAAAAGAGAATTAATAGTGCAACGCCTTGTAAGATGGATTTGTTCATAATTTAGGGTTTGCAGATTAAATTAGTCAAATTGCCAAAAAACCAAAACTCCACATGTTTGCCTTTTCTGGTTTGTACGGCGCAATATACGGTAGAAATAAATTCTAAAATGTTAAAAATTAGGATAGTAAATAAATAAGCAAAATAATGATTGCTTACTTCTTCGTTCGAAAATATAATAGAGATTGTCCACCAAAAAGCAACACTATTCATGCACAACAATGCAACTTGCGATAGTAATGCTTGCGTGCAATGCCAACGAACAAAGTAGGTTTTTTTTCTGTTGGCGACGTAAAAAAAGAACGTTGCCATTAGATTTAAAATCGGAATTGGTAAACCAGCAACGATTGCAACGAGCGACATCAAATAACTGTTGGATGCTTTTTCTGCTTCGTGATCGTATGGTTTGTATGGAAAAACGGCGATTTGAATCATAATTTTTTATAAATATTCCAAGTCCAATTAGCTAGAATTAAAATTAGTAAAGGAATTGCAACAGATTTTTTTTGAAGAAATTTTTCTATTTTTTTGTATGCGATAAAGAACGAATTCTTGGTTTTAATAAGGTCTACAATTATCCAAATAGGAACAATTAGCATTGCTAAGAAAACTACTATTCCTAGTGGATTTAAAAGTAACGATGAAACAAATTTTCCTTGAATTAACAGTAAAATAGCGCGTGTATTTCCGCATGCCGGACAAGGAAAACTGGTGATTTTTTTTAGTACACAAAAGGTGGAATGCTCAAAATTAAAGGAATAAATAAAATAGGAAAATCCCAAAAAACAAGCTATCAGCAAAATAGTATAGAGCTTGTTTCGAGACATTTTTATCTGTGTAAAAAATTCATGAACAATTCCATATTTTTTTCTTTAGTTGCACCCATAATTAAAAACCAATCAACGATAGTCCAAATTCCAAGTCCGCCACAAGTAAGTAATTTTGCAATTCCCAAACCAGTATCACCGATGTAAAAACGATCAATCCCTAAAGTTCCGCCGCCGACAATAGAGATTATTAAAGCGGTAGTTGGATCTTTAAATTGCAACATAGAAAACATGTTTAATTTTGATTTGTCTAATCTTGAAAGTTGATCGCGCACTTCCATTAAATGATGACCTTCGAAATATTTGGCATTCATCATCATAAACATGTCTATTTTTTGTGTTTCCATAATTGGGTTTAGGTTGGTTTATTTTTTGAGATTACGAAAATAGATAAATAAAACGGTGAATTTAAAAATTATTTAAAAATTAAATATCTAAAAAAAGCGCCATTATTGACGCTTATATTTTTACGAAAAGGAAGTACTAAAATCTTGATCTATCTTTTTTGGGTTTTCACCATATCGATTTTCTGTCGGTTCGCCTTCTGTGCACAATAAAACGAGTAACCAAATAATGCCAGCAATAGGAATTAATACAATAAAGTAATACCATCCGCTTTTTCCAACATCGTGTAATCTTCTCACAACGACTGCTAATCCCGGAATTAAAACTGCCAAAGAGTAAACCATGCCTAAAATTCCTAGTTTTAGTTGTCCTCCGAATTCTAATCCAAAAACTCCATCTATAATTGCTAAAACTATTGCAATAATAACAGATGCCAAAACATAATACCAATATTCTGCTCGTCTTGCCCTGCCAGTAAAATTGGTGTAATTTTCAAAAACCACTTTTTTGTAATACTCAATCATAAATTTAATTTTTAGTTAATTAGTTTATTTTACTCTAAATCAAATATATATATAATTCTCTAAATTCTCTAAATAATTTTAATTTTAGCTATTTATATTTCAATTATTTTGCCGATATGTTGATAATTAGTGAAACTTTATAACGCTTTATCAATTGGTTCCCAAAGTTCGATTTTATTTTGTTCGAGATCTAAAATCCAAGCAAACTTACCGTAACTAAAGGTTTGCATTTCTCCAACAATTGTAACATTTTCTTGATGCAGTTGAGCTAATAATTCTTTTAAATTTTCTACACGATAATTTAGCATAAATTGTTTTTGGCTTGGCTCAAAATAATCGGTATCTTTTTTAAAAGTTGACCATTGGGTTGTTCCTAAAGTTCCTGTTTTGTCTTGCCATTCAAAACTCCAACCGTATTGGTCTGTTGGGATATTTAAATGTTTCTTATACCAGTTTTTAATTCTGTTGGATTTTTTGAATTAAAAAAAACGCTGCCCAAACCAATAACTCCAACTTTTATTTTTTTTAGTCTGTGTTTTTCAGTCGTATTGCATCTTGATTTTATCTACAATAGTTTGAGCTAACTTGTCGTGACTTTCAAACGTCCAACCTGCAATATGTGGCGAAAGCAGGACGTTATCAGCTTTTAATAGGTAATTTAAAGCTTCTGGTTTTTCTTGGGATTCGAATAAATTTTCAAAAGATAATTTTTCGTATTCTAAAACGTCTAAAGCTGCGCCAAGAATTTTTTTAGATTGTAATGCGGTTACCAAATCTGCAGTTACTAAATTTTTTCCGCGGGAAGTATTTATTAGCCAAAACGGTTTTTTGAAAGCATTTATAAAATTGGTATTTACCATTTTATCGGTAGTTTCTGTCCAAGGAATGTGCAAGCTCAACACGTCGCTTTTTTCTTGTAATTCTTCCAAGGTTACTTGTTTGGCGTTGTTATCAGCAACATTTGGAAGTACATCATGGCATAAAACCGTTACGTCAAAACCGCTAAGTTTTTTGGCAAAAGCTTTTCCCATGTTTCCGTAGCCTATAATTCCAACAGTTTTATTTTCGAGTTCGTGACCGCGATTGCCTTCGCGATTCCATTGACCGTTACGAATTTCTCTGTCGGCACGATTTAAATTATTAAAAAGGGAAAGTAACATACCAATTGCTTGTTCACCAACCGCGTTTCGGTTTCCTTCTGGTGCGGCAATTAGTTGTATGTTTTTAGAAATGGCATACTCGCAATCGATACTTTCTAAACCTGCACCAACACGAGCAATAAATTGCAAATTGGTGGCTTTATCTAAAAAGGTTGTATCAATTTTAAATCGGCTTCGGATTACGATTCCGTGGTAATTGGCAATTTTTTCTTCAATTTCTTGTTTGGAGGAAGTAAAATCTTGCTCGTTTTGAAATCCTGCATTTTCTAATTGTTGCAACAATAGCGGATGATTGCTATCTATATGTAGAATTTTTGTTTTAGATGTTTCTTGCATGATTGTATTTAAAGTATAAATTTAGTTATTTTTGAATAATTCATTTTATCTTCGTTGCGTGCTTTCTCTTCCGTTTAAATTTAAAAAACCACTTCAATTTTTAGTTGAAATGATTTTTATATTTTTAAACAAACTGATTTTAAATTGAGGCAATCAATTTTATGCTCTATTTTTTCTTATATAACTTTACTAGATAATAAATAATTACAATTAATAATATCATAAGTATGAATTGCCAAATTGAAATAAATAATTCGAAGCTGTTTATTGTTTTATTCATAATTAATTTAAGTTTTTAGTTGAAATAAATCTATGCTTTTAATTATTTTGTTGGCACGGATTGCAAATTAGCGCTAACTTGATATATTCTAATTAAATACTCCGTCTTCATAAAATCCATTTTCAATCCATTTTTCATTAACTTTTGTCATTAATACAGTGGAATGACTTGTAGAATTATATGTTCCTTGAAAACTTCCGATTTCAAAACTAATTAGAGCATTAACTTCATTAAGCATTAGAGGTTTAGAAAGAAATAATATAGGTCTCAATTGCCCTATTTTGCCAGATATTGAATTAGTCATATTTTTTAATTCCAAGTTTTTAATAATTTTAACGTTAATTTCTTTAAAATCAGTTGTTTTCCAAGAATAAGGAATTTCGTTTACTAATTTGAACTTTAGGGTGGTAATTTGAATACTGTCTAAGATCCAATTATTTATAAATTTCCCCCAGCTGTTTTTATACTTATAATTAAATTCATAATCATTTAAAGATTTTGTTTTTTTTATAGCTTCTTCAATTACAAAAATTTTTAAATTTTTAAATTTTTTATTAGATTCTTTATTTAATTCAAAAGATAGAAAGTCATTAATAATTAAAGATTCAACTTTAGATAATTCCCCTATGGTAATATCGTCTTTGGTTTTAAATTTGTTGGTTTTATCTTTACTTTTGCAGCAAATAAAAACTAAAAATACAGAAAAAACAATTATTTTTTTCATGATAGTTTTAATTACAAGGTTGTCCTAAAGATACTTGAACTTGCGCAGTGCCTTGTCCATAAGAACTTCCGATTGACTCAGCTGTGTATCTATTTATAATTCGCGACCTATCATCACTTCCTACGGGAAATTTGATGCTAAAAATTGGAGCTGCTTGTAAACCGCCCCAAGCCAAATCTTCATATACTTGCTGGGGTAATCCGGGTTGGAATTCTTGTAAAGATGATGCAATTGTATTAACATAAGAATTTGCCATTTGTTCGTGATGGGCTACGTCACTTGATCCAGGGTAAGTCCCATCAACATATTTTTGAAATAATATGCCAAAATCATCGTATGAATTTAAGTTATTTGGGGTTCCATTATGAAAATCATCAAATAAACTCATAAAATAGGCATGAACGACTTCGTGTAATATTGCTGAAGCAATAAATAATTTAGTTTTACCAGCATAATTGGTACTAACATAAATTGTATAATTATAAGGCGTATTCCATACGGTTTGAGCTGGCGCATTATTAGGGGCAACATCTGAAACTATTTTTGTATTATATATAGTATTGTCTGCTCCCAATTTTGCAAAAACTTTTGCAAAATCATTATTTGTGGTATTTTTAATGGCATCAAAAACATCCTTTTCGCAAGGGTTAAGTTGCGAATCATCAATTTGATCTTCAATCAAAAATGGTGTAATGGTGGTAAATGTATTTGGATTAGCTATAATTTGATTAATTATTTGCTTTACAAATTCAGTTGGTGATTGCGCCTCAATTAATATGGTTTGATTTTCAAAAAGATAGTTTACAATTTGGTTTACGTTAGTGGCATTTTGTGGGTTATTCCACCAATCTAATTGTTGCTGATTTAAATTAGCGGTTGCAAGAAAATTTTGTTTTATTTGTTTTATAGTTAAAGTTGTAGGAACAACAGGAGTTGTGGTTATTCCTGTTCCGTCTAAACCACCATTTCCGTAAACACAACCAGTTGTGTTGCCAGTATTATTATAACCACCGCTACCACCGCTGCCACTGCTACCTTGAGGGTTTTCATTAGTGTTGCCAGAGTAATTACCACCTGTATTAGTTTGACCTGTGCTCGCATCGCCACCACCACCAGCTGTCTGTGAACAAAATGTTGCTGAAATTGTTGTAATTTCTGCGGCACAGTGAGTTCCATTTCCATGATCACCATTTGGATATTGACAGGTTCCATAAGTAGTTTCCGAAGCCGTTATGGTAAAACATACTAAGCCGTCATTATCGGCTTGAGCAAATCGTGCAAATTCTGGCTGTAAATTTTCTTTTTCTGAAGTCGTCATGTTTTGTAGCTCTTCAATACTAACATTATACTTTACAAGATAAGTATCAAATTCTTCATTAGGCATCAAATTAAAAACGATATTTTCTAATTTTTCTTCACTTTCTCTAAACATCGGGAAAGTATAGGATATTCTTCCATTGTTATTAATTAATTCTCCATTTTCTGTATCAATATAAATATCTAATTCACTATTGTATTCAAATTTACCTTCTGCGTTTACCTTATTCTGGTTTGCCTTTTTTATTGAGTTGATTTTTCGATTAATTTTTTCAGATAGATTTTTTTCAATATCTTTTAATTTTACATGTTGGACGCTCAAGTTTTTTGACCCATTTTGTATTTGATTTTCATACAAATCTTTTTCACAACTGGTGAGTGAAAAAATTAATAAAGCAATAACGAGTGCAAGTAATTTCGAAAATTGTTTCATAAATATAATTTTAATTAAGTTTTTTCAAATTAAGGATTTATAATCTAAAGAAACAATAGGTGTTTATACGTAAAATTTAAATTTAACCTAAAATTAATGTTATTATTTTACTTATTGTTTTGAAAACCAATTCACTTTAGCCCAGAAAGCAGTGGAAAGCCTTTTGGTTGGATAAGCGTGGTTTTATAGTTTTTAAAAAGCGACCGCAGGAAGCTATTTTAAAAAGTAATAAAACCGATTAGACAAATAAAAGCTTGTAACGAATTGCTGGAAATAGCTTCTTAAAAAATTAAAATCCTAAAATTAGTTTTGCGATGGTGAAATAAATTAATATTCCGCAAATGTCATTACTCGTAGTGATAAATGGTCCGGTTGCTAATGCAGGATCGACACCAAATTTATCTAGCAATAAGGGTACAAATGTACCTATTAAGGATGCAATTATAATTACAGAAATTAAGGCTATGGTAATTATTACGCTTATAACTATTTCAACATCAAGTAAAAAGTGGCTTCCTACACTTAGAATTATGCCAAGGATTACGCCGTTTAATAAACTGAGTGAAACTTCTTTTATTAATCGTTTAAAAAGGGAACCACTCAAGCTATTATTTGCTAAACCTTGTACAATAATTGCAGATGATTGTACGCCAACGTTTCCTGCCATTGCAGCAATTAACGGTGTGAAAAAGAATAATTTTCCGTGTTCTAACATTGCGCCTTCAAACAAACCAAGAACGCGAACGGTTATAAAACCGCCTAAAAGTGCGAGAACTAACCATGGTAAACGCGCACGAGTAAGTTCAAGAATACTATCGTCTGCTTCTACATCTTGCGAAATACCGGCAGCTAATTGGTAATCTTTATCGGCTTCTTCTTTAATTACATCGATAATATCATCAATTGTTACGCGACCAACGAGGCGACCAATTTCGTCTACAACGGGAATTGCTTCTAGGTCATATTTTTGCATTATTCGGGCAACTTCTACATTT
>JBLIJW010000029.1:0-27797 GCA_047636155.1 Flavobacterium sp.
TTATAGTAAGTTACGATCCACTAGAAACAAGTTTGCCAATAAAGATTATTCGTCTGATTTATAGGCCGTTTCAAAGTGATGCAGCTTGGGAATGGCCATTTACAAAAAAAACCTTTTTTAAGTATAATAAAGCATTTCATATTGAAGAAAGAAGAGGTTTACTAGGGAAATCAAAATGGTTCTTTTTGTTAGGTTTTTTACCCATCGCAGAAGCAAAAAGTATTGCCATTGGAAAAAAATGGCACAAAGAAGATTGGGAGAAATCTGCAATGTCAAATTCTAGATTATTTATCTGTATGCACCTTACCATGTTACTGCGAAAAAAAATTGGTCCTAATGAAAATAGATATTAAGAAATTTTGGATGTAATATTGTAAGAAAAATTGAATCCACATAAAAATTTATTCAAACAAGAAAGATTACCGCTTCAGATAATTCTGAATATTTTTTACTCAAAGAATAGTACAAACTTTAAAGTCAATTAACCTATAAAAAAAAACAGGATATAATAACTTGATTTTTATTACTTCTAAAATTTAAATTATTGGAAAATCTTTTAAAGTTTACTCTTATAATTTGTACGTATATGCGCGCAAGTTCTTTATTGATTTTATTAAAATCCGTAAAGGAACAATCGCTATATCCAAACGAAATTATAGTTATTGATGCTTCTACTAATTTAGATACTAAATTAGTATTAGAACAAAATAACTTTGTAAACTTACAATATTTCTCTGTAGATGCAGCAAATCGTGGATTAACAAAACAACGTAATTTTGGAATTTCGAAAGTTTCAAGTAGAAGTGATATTGTTTGTTTCTTAGACGACGATACGGTTTTAGAATCCAATTATTTTGAAAATTTATTAAATACTTATAGTCAGTTTCCAAATTCCTTGGGTGTTGGAGGAATTATTACAAACGAAGTTACATGGCAAAAGGCTAGCTCTAATTATAAAAATAAAATAAACGAATTTTATTTTGATGGTTGGTTTAGAAATGAAGGTTTACGATTTGTTATTCGAAAATTTTTAAGATTGGATACAAACAAACCTCCAGGTTGGATGCCAAGTTTTTCAAACGGAAGAAGTTTATCTTTTTTACCACCTAGTAATAAAGTTTATGAAGTAGAACAACTAATGGGTGGAGTTTCTTCTTTTAGAAAAGAAGTATTTGATAAGATTCAGTTTTCTATTTTTTTTCAGGGCTATGGACTATACGAAGATGCAGATTTTACATTACGGCTTGCCAAATTCGGAAAATTGTATTGTAATACTGCAGCAAGATTAGCACATTTTCATGATGCTTCTGGTAGACCAAATCAATTTCAATATGGTAAAATGGTTGTTAGAAATGGATGGTACGTTTGGAGAGTAAGATATCCTAAGCCCGATTTAAAATCTAGAATTAAATGGAATTTGATTTCACTGCTTTTAATCAAAATTAGATTTTTTAATGTTTTTACAACATCTAAAAAGAAAGAAGCATTTACCGAAACTTTAGGTCGACTAGTTGGCTGGTTTAGTTTAATTTTACAGAAACCTAAAATTAAAAAATAATGGTGTTTTCCATTTTTTCCCATGTACAACACGGTGAAGATGAGCAGGGTTATTTTGCTTATGCTCCTTATGTCAATGAAATGAATATTTGGTTACAATTCGTTACCGAAGTTCGCATAGTTGCTCCAACAAGTGAAAGAAAAAAGGAAAATATTGATGGCTATTACAAACATAAAAATTTAAAATTCCTTCCTATTTCTAGTTTTTCATTTACCAATTTTGTAAATGGTGTAAATGCAATTTTTGCTATTCCAAAAATAATGCTGCTTTTTTTTATCGAAATGAAAAAGGCAGATCATATACATTTGCGCTGTCCAGGAAATATTGGATTATTGGCATGTATTGTTCAAATATTTTTTCCTAAAAAAGCTAAAACCATAAAATATGCAGGAAATTGGGATCCAAAATCTAAACAGCCATTATCCTATAAATTGCAAAAAGCTATTTTGTCTTCTACATTCCTAACTAAAAATGCTAAAGTTTTGGTTTATGGTAGTTGGCCAGATCAATCAAAGAATATTGTGCCGTTTTTTACCGCAACCTATTCTAACAAAGAAATAGAATTTCATCAACCTAAATATTTTGTATCGCCTTTTCGTTTTATTTTTGTTGGAACGTTATCCAAAGGAAAAAATATATCTTATGCTATCCAATTGATTGAAAAATTAAATGATAATGGTTTTTCTTCAGTGTTAAATATTTATGGAGAAGGAAAAGAATATGAAAACTTATTGCATCACATAAACCATTCATATTGGAAAAAAGTAATTCACATGCAAGGCAATGTGAATAGAGAAGACATGAAAAAGGTTTACAAAACGAGCCATTTTTTAATTTTAGCCTCCAAAAGTGAAGGTTGGCCAAAAGTAGTTGCCGAGGCTATGTTTTGGGGTTGTTTACCAATTGCTACTCCTGTTTCTTGTGTATCGGATATGCTGCATAATGGGGAAAGAGGAATTATTTTGAGCGAAAATTTAGAATCCGACATAGAAGCAATTTCTAATCTTTGTAAAAATGGAAAATACTATAATATTATTTCCAAAAAAGCTCTAGCTTGGTCACAACATTATACGACTGATTTATTTGAAGATGAAGTTATAAAATTATTAAAGGTGTTAAGCTGATTGGTAAATATTTGCCCATTTTTTAGTTTAGAATTACCTTAAAATATTAAAATTATTCATGAAAATAATCCAACTAATAGATTCCTTAGAAATTGGAGGTGCAGAAAAAATGGCTGTAAATTATGCCAATGCATTATCTGAAAAAATAGAATTTTCTGGTTTAGTGGTTACAAGAAAAGAGGGGAAATTAAAAGAACAATTATTAGATTCGGTTTCTTATCTTTTTCTAAAGAGAAAAAGACTCTTAGATTGGTGCGCGATTTTTAGACTTAAAAAATTTATAAAGCATAATAAAGTAACCCACATTCAAGCACATAGCAGTTCTTTTTTTACAGCGGTTTTAGTAAAATTTTTGTATTTTAAGGTAAAAATTATTTGGCACGATCATAACGGATATCGAGAGTTTTTAAATTTTAGAAATAATATTGCTATTAAAATTGCTTCTTTATTTTTTGAGGAAATTATAGTAGTGAACTACCAATTATTGCAATGGGCTAAACGAAATTTATTTTGTAAAAAAATATTATATTTACCTAATTTCACCGTTTTAGAAATTAATCAATATAAGATTACCATTCTAAAAGGAATACATGGAAATAGAATCATTTGTGTGGCAAATTTGAGATTCCCAAAAAACCACTTTTTTCTTTTGGATATTGCCAATTCTCTTAAAGAAAAATATCCTGATTGGACTTTTCATTTATTGGGTAGAGTTTTTAAAGACGAATATTCGGACAGTTTAAATCTTAAAATAAAAGAATTACAATTAGAGAATATTGTCTTTTTATACGGAGCTGTTAGCGATGTGCAAAGTTGTATAGAACAAGCCGATATTGCAATTATAACGTCGCAATCCGAAGGTTTGCCTGTTGTTTTGTTGGAATATGGATTGTTAGAAAAACCTATAGTTTCTACTTCCGTAGGAGAAATTCCTAAAATAATAACACATGGTTTTAATGGTTTTTTGTCAGAAAAAACAGATGTTATCGGATTTGCTTCCAATTTATCATATTTAATTGAAAACGAAGAACAAAGGAAGTATCTTGCCGCTAATTTAAAAAATACTATTGAGAAGAATCATGGAAAAACAGAAATTATTACTCAATTTTTAAATTGGATTTCACATTAAACCATGCAAACTAAACAAAAAAATTATCTGTTTTTAATAGGAATACATGTGTTTCTGGGAGGACTTGTTTATATAGTTCCTTCTTTTTCCAAAATTTATGGCTTTCTAATTTTAGGTTTAAGTGCCTACTTTATTTTTAAAACTAGGAATAAAAATAATGAAGTCTTATTTGCTGCCGCATATATAGTTGGTAGCGAGGTTTTTTTAAGAATGACAGGTGGAAACATAAATTATGAATTTGCCAAGTATGCGATTACCGTTCTTATGTTTTTGGGAATGTTTTACAGTGGTTTTTCTAAAAATGCCATTAGTTATTGGATTATATTATTAGCCTTGATCCCTGGCATAATTTTAGGTGCGCAAACTATGAATCCAGATCATATTAACGTTAGGAATACTATACTGTTTAACGTTTCTGGGCCAATTTCTCTTTGTGTTTGCTCACTATATTGTTACTATAGACCAATTACTTTTGAGCAGTTAGCTAATTTATTGCTAGTAATGGGATTGCCAATTATTTCCACAGTAGTTTATCTAATGTTTTATTCGCCAAATTTAAATTTTTTAGATTCAACAGGATCCAATTTTGCTACATCCGGGGGGTTTGGTCCAAACCAAGTTGCAACGGCCTTAGGATTAGGAATGTTTATTTTTTTTAGCAGAACTATTTTAGAGTCTAAATCAAAATTAATTTTGGCGATTAATTTTGGGTTTTTTGCTTTAATTTCCTATCGCGGTTTAATAACTTTTTCTAGAGGTGGAATGATCACTGGTTTTGTAATGATAATTGCACTTTTAGGTGTTATTTTTTGGAATTTTAAAAAACGAGGACGTGGTAAATTGATTTATTTAGCTCCATTTTTAGTTGGTGCATTTATTCTAGTTTGGGGATATACAGAAATGAAAACGGGAGGTTTAATTAGTAAACGTTATTCTAATCAAGACGCAATCGGTCGCACCAAGGAAAGTAATTTAACTGGTCGTGAAGTAATTGCCGCAGAAGAAATTGGAGTCTTTTTAGAAAATCCTGTTTGGGGAATCGGAGCAGGGAAAGCGACCGCATATCGATTTGAGCGAGCAAACGATTTAGTTGCATCGCATAGCGAAATCACCCGGATGTTGGCAGAACATGGTGCATTTGGAGTATTAATTTTATTACTACTTATTTTTACGCCATTATTACTCTATTTAGGAAATAAACAACACATTTTTTTACTTCCTTTTTTATTATTTTGGATTTTAACTATTAATCATGCAGCCATGCGAATTGCGGCTCCAAGTTTTATATATGCTTTAGCTCTTTTAAAAGTTCGATTTAAAAATGAGGAAAATACTGTACGTAGGTAATAAATTGTCTAAACATGGCAACACCGCAACTTCTATAGAGACTTTAGGTGCTTTTTTGGAGAAAGAAAATTATGCCCTGATTTATGCATCTGACAAAAAGAGTAAATCTTTACGATTGATTGATATGGTGATTACCACTATAAAAAATAGAAAATGTGTCTTTGTAGTTTTAATAGATGTCTATAGTACTACAAATTTCTGGTATGCTTTGTTGATTAGCCAGTTATGCCGATTTTTGAAGTTACCATATATCGCAAAACTTCATGGCGGAAACCTACCTTATCGTTTAGAAAATAATCCAAAATTTTGTGATTTAATTTTTAATTTTTCCAAGTATAACGTTGCGCCATCCATGTATTTATTTCATCTATTTGAGAAAAAATATCCAAGAAATACAGAATATATTGCCAATACATTCGACTTGTCTATTTATAAATTTTTGACCAGAGAAAAGGTAGAGCCAAAAATATTATGGGTGCGATCTTTAAGTAAAATATACAATCCAGAAATGGCAATTCGAAGTGTTTTTTTATTAAAAAATAAATATCCGGATATTTATCTTACAATGGTCGGACCGGATAAAGAAAATTTATTGGAGAATTGCAAGAAATTGGCTTCCACATTAGAGGTTAAAGTAATATTTAATGGCAAATTAGAAAATAAGGATTGGATTTCTCTTTCTTCAAACTATTCGGTTTTTATAAATACCTCTAATTTTGATAATACTCCTGTAAGCCTAATAGAAGCAATGGCTTTGGGATTGCCTCTTGTAACCACAGACGTAGGTGGAATTCCTTATTTGGTAAGCAATAATCAAACAGCACTTTTGGTAAAGGAAAACAATGTGGTTGAAATGGCAACAGCAATAGACTCTTTACTTTCAGACAAATCACTTCGTTTAAAACTCACAAAAAATGCAAGAGAAAAGGTAGAGTCTTTTGATTGGGAAATTGTTAAAAACAAATGGCAAGTAATTTTACAATCCATACAATAGTAGTTGTATTTTTGCTTTAAACTAGTTCCAACGAAACTATGAATTCCAACAAAAAAATACATTTCGAAATATCAGAACGCAAAATATTACTACGATTCTTTGATGTTCTTTGTGTTTTGGCATGTCTTTATTTTGTAAGCTATTTATTTGATTTCGAATATTTTACTTTCTCTGTTTCTAATTACAATTGGATTGTAATTTTAGGAGCTTATATTTTATTGTTTGCTACTGTATTTGAAATGTACAACTTGCAAGTTGCCAGTAACCAATTTCAAATAGTTCGAAGTATAATATTAACTTCAACTACAACTGTCTTTTTTTATCTATTGACTCCAATTTATACACCAGTACTTCCTTCTAGCAGACTACAAATTATATTATTCTTTTTTAGCATATTTTTTCCGTTATTGGCTTGGCGTATATTTTATTTGCATCTTTTGGCATCCCATCGTTTTGTTAAAAAAGCAATTATAATTTGCGACAAAGAACAATTGTCTGAACTGGTTGTTGGCTTAGAAAGTGTAAATCCACATTATAAATTTGTCGGCTTCATTAATTCTGATGTTACAACTAAAGCAGTATTTGATTTGCCTCAAATAGTTAACATAGAAATAGATAAACTAACGGAATATATCCAAAATAATTCGATCTCCGAAATTGTTGTTGCTTCTCAGAAAACAGACGGAATCACGATTAATTTATACAATCAATTATTACATCTGTTAGAAAATGGTATTACCATTAAAGAATATACCCAAGTATACGAAGCCATAACACAACGAATTTCTGTACAATATGTAGCAAGAGATTTTTATCCTTATTTTCCGTTCAGTAGAAGTAATTCCAATAAATTATATTTATTGATTACTCGTGTGGTCGAGATTGTTTTTTCTTTAATTGGATTATTTATTGGGATTTTGTTAGTTCCGTTTATTTTTTTCGGAAACTTACTCGGAAACAAAGGTAAATTATTATACATTCAGGATAGAGTGGGCAAGAATGGTCAAGTTTTTAGAATTTTTAAATTTAGAACTATGATTGCTGGTGCAGAAGCCAATGGTGCTGTTTTCGCAACCCAGAAAGACATAAGAATTAATCCTTTCGGAAAATTTTTAAGAAAAGCTCGTATTGATGAATTTCCTCAATTTATAAATATTTTAAAAGGAGAAATGGGAATTATTGGTCCAAGGCCGGAGCGTCCCATTTTTGTAGAAGAAATTGCAGAATTTATGCCTTTTTATGAAACAAGACATATTATTAAACCTGGCTTAACAGGTTGGGCACAAGTTAATTATTCTTATGGTGATTCAATTTCAGATAGTTTAGTGAAATTACAATACGACTTATATTATATCAAACATCGCAGTATATTTTTGGATATAAATATCATTATCAAAACCTTTAGTACCGTTTTATTTTATCGAGGTCAATAACTTTTTTTGAGTTGCCATTTTGTAAATTATAATTCCATTTGTTACTACAAAAGGAAACACAAGAAATAAATGTGGTTTATTAATGATAAATAGTAGATATAATACTAAACAAATAGCTATTGCGTAAAGCCATTTTGTTTTGTGACTGACAAAAGGAATTAACAATAGTAACGGATTGAAAAGTAACACATTATAATTCCAAGAAATTTCTTGATGAAAGGAATAAAATCCTACCAAGGAGAAAAACAATCCCAACAAACCAAAAATAATAAAATAGGTATAAAAAATATACTTTTTGTTTAGTATAAGCAGTAAAATTAAAAATAAAATCACAAAGTAAATACTATTGAAAAAAGAAAATTTATCTTTTTCAATAGTTCCATTTAAAATGGTTTTTTTCTCACTAACCAAGGGTTTATTCTTAAACGTTGCCTTATCCAAGCTATGTAATAACTCAATTGGTAAAAAAAGTTTTGTTGCATCGGTATCGGTTTTATATCCAAAAATACAATTGACACCCAATTTATACCAAAAATGATTTTTAAAATACGGATATAGAACCTCGCGATAGCTTAAGGAAGTATCGTCTGTTTTTTGAATTAAATCCTGCCCAATGGTTTGATTAATTTTTTCAGCAACCATTGTAGTACAGTTTCTATCGATAAATTTATAGGTATAGGTTCTTTCACTAGAATATAAGCTTGTTCTTAGTCTATCTAACAAGATTTGTTTTTGAGATAAACTTAATGCAAGTGTTTGCTCAATAACTTCTCTGTTTTCATATTGGTATTCGGATATAAATTGTTCGTAGGAACTTGCACCTATAAAATATTGTAAATCACCTTTAACGAATTTTAAATAAAAATTTTCGGTATTAAAATCAAACGCACCATAATTAAAAACTACATCTAAATTATAAGCATCGTCTTTAATTCGAATAGCGGTATGGCCAAAAACGCTATATAATTCGGAACCTTGACCACAAGTAAAAACACTAACGGTAGAATTCTCAGTTAAATTAGGAGTTTGGGAATAAGTAATTGTTGTAGTGAGAAATACAAAAACAAGAAGTAATTTTTTGATCATAAAAAAGTTATCTAAAAATGCTTAAATCTATTTTTAAAGAAAAAATATTAGAATACAAAGCAGCACTTTGATCGCCTAAATCGGTCAAAGCATAATCTACTTGAATCCCACGGTATCTAAAACCCAATCCGATGTTGGGCTGAAAACCTACGCGTTTGCTGTTATCCAATTCAGTAATATTTTGAAAATTTCCGACACCAGCACGCAAAAATACAATATCTATGTAACTATATTCAAATCCCAAAGCAGGATCAATACTTACAAACTCGGTATTTATAATATCGTTTGTTTGTTCAAAGCGCATATTTAAATTTCCAGATGCCATTAAACTAGTTTCGTTATGGAATTGAAATTTTTTAGAAATACCTAATTGTGCTTTGGGTAACGTTATTTCGCTGCTTTCTGGTAATTCTTGGTTTTGTCCGGCGACTGCATCTCTAATTTTTTCGTATTCTTCTTCGTTGATATTCCAAATATTGTATGTCGTTGTAATATCTCGTAACATTAAACCGAACTTCCAATCGTTTCTTTCAAATTGCAATCCAAAATCAAATCCAAATCCCCAAGAACTTGCGAAATCTCCTATTACACGTCGAATTACTTTGGCATTTATACCATATTGAAATCCCGGGATTTTTAATTTTCTAGCATAAGAAAAGGTCGCTGCATAATCTGCCGTAGAAAATTTATTGATTCTGTTATAATCAATATTTCCTTCGTTATCAATAAGTTGTGTTGTATTTAAAATATCGTCTACACCAAATCGGATTAAATTAAATCCCCATGCGCTTTTGTCGTCAATTGGCTTTGCAAATCCAGCATAATCGTATTGCGCAATATTGGCAAAATAGCTAGCATGCATTATCGCAGCTTGGTTATTTTCTACATTAATTAAACCTGCAGGATTCCAATATCCAGAATTAACATCGCCAGTATTTGCTACAACTGCATTAGACATTCCTAATGCTGCTGCATCAACTCCTATATTAAGGAATTCGTTCGAATATTTTCTAACAGCTTGAGAATGTGCGTTAAAAAATAGCCCAACCAATAAAAGAACGCTAAATCTCTTCAATGCTAATTTTTTTTTCAAAAATAGAAATTTTAATTCAGCTTCTTTTGATAAATGGTAAAAAAGCTAGAAATAATTTCTCTTATTAAAACGAATTTCTCTTAAAGTTATTGTATATTTTTGCAACATCATTTTCAAAATTAAAAAACAATGAAACTTCAAAAATATATTCCAAATTTATTAACGATGCTGAATCTTTTTTGCGGATGTATTGCCGTCGTTTTTATATTTCAAAACCAACCAGTTTGGGCATTTACTTCTGTGGCATTAGGAATATTTTTTGATTTTTTTGATGGTTTTTTTGCAAGATTATTTAATGTGTCTAGTGAGCTTGGTTTGCAATTAGATTCATTAGCAGATATGATTACTAGCGGACTAGTTCCAGGTGCAGTTATGTTTGTTTTACTTACCAATGCTTTAAATGTTGCAGAACCTTTTTCTTTATTGGACTTTAATTTCTGGATTGCGAGCATGGGTTTTTTAGTTACTCTAGGTTCTTGTTATCGTTTGGCAAATTTTAATATTGATACAAGGCAAACCGATTCTTTTATTGGATTACCAACGCCTGCAAATGCACTTTTTATTCTTAGTTTGCCCATTATTTTAAGAGATACAGATTCATTATTACTTTTGGGATTGCTTACTACGCCACTGTTTTTAATTAGTATTTGTATTTTAAGCGCTTATGTTTTAAATGCAGAAATTCCATTATTTTCTTTAAAAATAAAGAACTTTAGTTTTTCGAAGTATGCATTACAAATAAGTTTCGTGATCTTTTCTGTTTTATTATTGATTTTTTTACAAATTTTAGCGGTTCCTTTAATCGTGATTTCCTATATTATGACTTCTATTTTTTACAATAAATGGCATAAGAATTAGATTCTACTGAAAATGTAATGGTATGGCAACAAAGAGAAAAATAGTAAAAGGAACAAAAAACCCTGCAAAAAAAAATAAAAAAAAGTTTCCTTTCTTACTTGTTTTTTGGATATTTTTTTCTGCTTTTTTCTTGTTAGGAATTTTTCATTACAGAAATGCAATTGCCTATTATTTTATTTTCAAATCGCATAGGCAAGGCAAAGTAGATAGAGTTGCACAAGCTAGAATTGTTCAGATTTTAGAAAAACATAAGGATTATGCATTTGGCATCGACGTGTCCGAATATCAAGGTAAAATAGAATGGGAAGCAATAGATTCTATTGAAAAAAAATATCCTATTCATTTTGTCTTTGTACGCGCAACTGCTGGAAAAGATAAGATTGATACCAAATTTGAAACAAATTGGAATTCGTTAAGCAAACAAAAAATTATTCGTGGTGCGTACCATTATTATCGTCCGAACGAAAACTCTATTGAACAAGCTACCAATTTTATTAAAAATGTACGTTTAAAGAAAGGAGATTTTCCGCCGGTTTTGGATATTGAGCAACTTCCGAAAGAACAATCTATGGATAGTCTAAAAAAGGGTTTACAACGATGGTTGGATAAAGTAGAAGCACATTACAAAGTACGGCCGATACTATATAGTGGTGAGAAATATTATGCCAGTTTTTTACAAAAGGAATTCAAAAAATATACTTTTTGGGTTGCGAATTATAATTTTTGGGTAGAGAATATTAAAGACGAATGGCAATTTTGGCAGTTTACAGAAAGCGCTGTGATTAAAGGTATTCCAACTAAAGTAGATGTTAATATTTATAATGGAACGCCAAAAATGTTAGAATATTTGACTGTTAATTAGTTTTATTTACAATCATAAAAAGGATAAAAGAAAAAAATGCGGCTATTGCAAGCAAAACGAAAAATGATTTTTGATTTCCAAAATTTATGGTAATTCCCATCCATTTAATTCTTTTCGGTACAAAGATTCGTTTATCTTCTTTGTTGTAATAAATACCAAGAAAAAGCCAGTTATTGGAACCATTATTCCAATTTTCTTCTTGCTCTTGAGAAGCCATTAAAATTCTAGTTTTTTCTTACGTAATTCAAAATTCTGGCCAAGATAAACGCGTCGTACCATTTCATCTTCCACCAATTCTTCTGGAATTCCAGCTTTCAATATTCCGCCTTCAAACATTAAATACGTTTTGTCGGTAATTGCTAACGTTTCTTGCACATTATGATCAGTAATTAAAATTCCAATATTTTTATTCTTTAATTGTGCTACAATACGCTGTATGTCTTCTACTGCTACTGGATCTACACCAGCAAAAGGTTCGTCTAATAAAATAAATTTAGGATCGGTTGCCAAGCATCGAGCAATTTCGGTTCTTCTTCTTTCACCGCCAGACAATAAATCTCCTCTGTTAGTACGAATGTGTTCTAAACTAAATTCGGCAATTAAATTTTCCATTTTGGCAACTTGCTCTTCTTTGGATAGTTTTGTTAATTGTAAAACACTTAAAATATTATCTTCAATACTCAGTTTTCTAAAAACGGATGCTTCTTGTGCTAAATATCCAATTCCGTTTTGTGCACGTTTGTACATCGGATAATTGGTAATATTCATATCGTCTAAAAAAATATTTCCAGAATTGGGTTTTACCAAGCCAACTATCATATAAAATGAGGTCGTTTTACCGGCACCATTTGGACCTAATAATCCTACAATTTCGCCTTGATTTACCTCTACAGAAATGCCTTTAACAACGCTACGTCCTTTATACGTTTTTACTAAATTTTCTGCTCTTAATTTCATTTTTTTCTGGATTTTCAGATATCAGTCTATTCTATTTTTGGATTTTCACTCGCAAAATTTTGTTTCAAACGAACAAATTTACAAAACCATAAATATTTATTTAATTTATGCTGTTTTAATTAACATTTAGATAATTATAAGTACTATTTCTAATGACTAATTACTTATCACCAAATTACTTTGCACTTTCCTCTAAAGCTTCCCAAAATTCATAAGCACGGCGTAAATGCGGGATAACAATTGTTCCGCCTACCAAAGTTGCAATTCCCATCGCTTCCATCATTTCTTCTTTAGAAACACCTTCTTTATGCGAAGTTTCTAAATGATATTTCACACAATCGTCACAACGCAAGACAGCAGAAGCAACAAGACCTAATAATTCTTTGGTTTTAACATCCAAAGCACCTTCTGCATAAGCGTTTGTATCTAGATTAAAAATGCGCTTTACAATTTTATTATTGTCGGCGAGTAATTTTTCGTTCATTTTAGAACGGTAGTCGTTAAATTCGTTTATTATTTCAGACATTTTCTTTAAGTTGTTTTTTTATTACAAGAGCAGATATTAAAATACTAATTTCATAAATCAAAAGCATAGGAATAGATACAATTACTTGACTAACTACATCTGGAGGAGTTACAATTGCAGAAACGACAAGTATTATTACAATTCCGTACTTTCTGTATTTTCTTAAAAGTTGAGGGGTTACTAGCCCTAATTTTGTTAAGAAATAAATTATAATTGGAAGTTCAAAAAACAATCCGCAAGCTAATACAGATGTTTTTATCATTCCGATATACGAATCGGCATTAAATTCGTTTTTGATTATTGAACTTACTGTAAAGGTGGCAAAAAAGTTAACCGACATGGGTACAATTACAAAATAACCAAATAATACTCCTAAGAAAAATAAAAGGGAAGAAGTAACGATAAAATAACTCGCATTTTTACGTTCTTTTTCATACAATGCAGGACTAATAAAACTCCAAAATAGCCATAAAATGTATGGGAATGCAACTATAAATCCTGCAGTTATACAAGTCCAGATTAATAAAGAAACTTGACCTTCAATATCGGTATTCTGAATTACAAAGGGTAATTCTGTTACGCAAATAGTGTCGCCAATTTGTACATAATGAGAAATTTCGCAAAATATGCGATAGGTTATGAAATTTACGTCGGTTGGACCAAAAATTATAGTATCAAATACAAAATCACTCACAAAGAAAATAAGAGTTGCTCCTGCTAAAATGGCTACCGTAGATCGAACTAATATTCCTCTTAGTTCTTCTAAATGATCCATGAAGGACATTTCTGATTTCATTTTTTTCTTTGCCATTACACAATTCCTTCTTTTAAAATATCATGTAAATGCAAAATTCCTTTATATTCTCCGTCGTCAATTACTGCTAGTTGTGTAATTGAAAAATCTTCTAAAATATTTAAGGCATCGCTAACCAAATCAGTTGATTTAATAGATTTAGCATTTTTAGTCATAATGTCTGTTGCAATCAAGCCGCTAATGCTTTCGTTCTGGTTCAGCATTCTTCGAATATCGCCATCGGTTATAATCCCAATAACTTTTTCATTTGCTACAACTGCGGTAACTCCCAATCTTTTTTCAGAAATTTCTACTATAACATTTTTTATACTAGAGTTAGGACCAACCATGGGTTTGTGTGTAGCATCTAACATTTCGCTAACTCGAAGTAATAATTTTTTTCCTAAAGCTCCACCAGGATGGTATTTTGCAAAATCTTCGCTTCCAAATTCCCTAAATTCCATTAGGCAAACTGCAAGTGCATCACCCATTACCAATTGTGCAGTGGTACTATTTGTTGGAGCCAAATTATTCGGACATGATTCAGAATCTACGTAAGTGTTCAAAACAAAATCACTTTGCTTTCCTAAGTAAGAAGTGACATTTCCTGTAATTGCAATTAATGTATTTCCAAAACGTTTAATGATAGGAAGTAGCGCCTTAATTTCGGGACTATTGCCACTTTTAGAAATACAAATTACCACATCACCATTTTGAACCATACCCAAATCTCCATGAATTGCTTCTGATGCATGCATAAATAAAGAAGGAGTTCCTGTAGAATTAAATGTAGCAACAATTTTTTGTGCAATAATGGCACTTTTTCCTATTCCCGTAACTACTATCCTAGTTTTACAAGCTACAATTGTCTCTACAGATTTAGCAAAATCATCTGTTAAAAAGTTACTTAAATTAGTTATAGCTTGACCTTGAGATACAAAAGTTTTTTTTGCAGATTCAAGGAAATTATTTTTGGTACTCAAAATTGCTTTGGTATTAATTTGTTTTTTACAAAAAGAATGTTATATCTTTATAGTACGCAAATTTATGTAAAAATCCCGTTATTAAAGAATGAATTCACACGAAATTGACATATTTAAGGAATTAAAAAAATATTTTGGATTTAACCAATTTAAAGGGCTTCAAGAACAGGTTATAAACAGTCTTCTTAATAGAAAAAATTCGTTTGTAATTATGCCAACCGGTGGCGGAAAATCTCTTTGTTACCAATTGCCAGCTCTGATGCAAGGCGGAACAGCAATTGTTGTTTCTCCTTTAATTGCCTTAATGAAAAACCAAGTAGATGCTATAAGAAGTTTATCTTCAGAAAATGGTATTGCGCATGTTTTAAATTCGTCTTTAACTAAAGGTGAAATTGCCCAAGTTAAAAAAGACATCATAAGCGGAGTTACAAAACTTTTATACGTTGCTCCAGAATCACTAACCAAAGAAGAGTATGTAGAATTCTTAAGAAGCGTGCCTATTTCTTTTGTTGCTATTGATGAAGCGCATTGTATTTCAGAATGGGGACATGACTTTAGACCAGAATACAGAAATCTTAAGCATATCATTAAATTAATTGGCGATGTTCCTGTTATTGGTTTAACTGCTACTGCAACACCAAAAGTGCAAGAAGACATTCTTAAAAATTTGGATATGGTAGATGCTAATACTTTTAAAGCATCCTTTAACCGACCAAATTTATATTACGAAATACGAACTAAGACCAAAAATGTAGAATCGGATATTATTCGATTTATCAAACAAAATAGCGGTAAGTCCGGAATTATATATTGCCTTAGTCGCAAAAAAGTAGAAGAAATCGCTCAAGTATTGCAGGTAAACGGCATTAGTGCTGTTCCTTATCATGCTGGTTTAGATGCCAAAACTAGAGCAAAACATCAGGACATGTTTTTGATGGAAGATGTAGATGTTGTTGTTGCAACCATTGCATTCGGAATGGGAATTGATAAGCCAGATGTTCGTTTTGTGATTCACCACGACATTCCGAAATCTTTAGAAAGTTATTATCAAGAAACAGGTCGTGCTGGTCGTGATGGCGGTGAAGGTCATTGTTTGGCTTACTATTCTTACAAAGACGTTGAAAAATTAGAGAAATTCATGTCCGGAAAACCTATCGCGGAACAAGAAATTGGTTTTGCCCTGCTGCAAGAAGTGGTTGCATACGCAGAAACATCAATTTCAAGAAGAAAATTCTTACTTCATTACTTTGGAGAAGAATTTGACTCAGAAACCGGTGAAGGTGCAGATATGGACGATAATGTAAGAAATCCTAAGAAAAAAATAGAAGCACAAGACCAGGCGCAATTATTAATGCAAGTGGTCAGAGATATTAAAAATTTATACAAGTCAAGAGAAGTTATTTATACCTTAATTGGAAGGGTTAATGCAACTATAAAAGCCCATAGAACAGATGTGCAGCCATTTTTTGGTTCTGGAAAAGATTTTGAAGAACGCTACTGGATGGCATTAATTCGTCAAGTTTTGGTAGAAGGATATTTAAGTAAGGATATTGAAACTTATGGAGTTTTAAAAATAACACCAAAAGGACATGGATTTATTGCAAATCCAGAAAGTTTTATGATGTCAGAAGACCATGTTTATAACAGTCAAGAAGACGAATCCATAATTACAGCATCCAAAGTTTCTGCAACTGCAGATGAAAATTTAATGATAATGCTGCGTGATTTAAGAAAAAAGGTCGCCAAAAAAGCTGGAGTTCCGCCATTTGTTGTTTTCCAAGATCCATCTTTGGAAGATATGGCATTAAAATATCCGATAACTTTAGAAGAAATGTCTAATGTACACGGAGTTGGCGAAGGTAAAGCAAAAAAATACGGCAAAGAATTCGTAGAATTAATTTCTAATTATGTCGAAGAAAATGACATCATGCGACCAGACGATTTTGTTGTTCGGTCAACTGGAACCAATTCTGCAAATAAATTGTACATCATTCAAAATATAGATAAAAAACTTTCATTAGAAGATATCGCAAGAGGTAAAGGCTTAACGATGGATGCACTAATAAAAGAAATGGAACAAATTGTGTATTCTGGAACTAAATTAAATATAAGATATTGGGTTGATGAATTGTTAGATGAAGACCAACAAGAAGAAATTCATGAGTATTTTATGGAGTCGGAAACAGATAGTATTGAAAAAGCTTTAAAAGAATTTGATGGCGATTTTGATTTGAACGAATTGCGATTTATGAGGATAAAATTCATTAGTGAAGTAGCAAATTAAGAAAAAAGGAAGTCTAAACTTCCTTTTTTTGCGTACATACCATACAAACGAAAATTATTTATGTTGCTAAGTATCATCATCCCGACTTTTAACGAACAAGAAAATATTGGAAAGTTAATCCAACATTTAAAACGAAATATTAATATTCAAGAATATGAAATAATAGTTTCTGATGCTGGTAGTACAGATGATACTATTAAAACAGCAAATGAGTTAGGTACTAAAACTATAATTTCTCCTTTTAAAGGTCGTGCAGGTCAAATGAACTATGGTGTGCAATTCGCCACTGGTACAATTTATTATTTTGTTCACGCCGATAGTTTACCAGTTGCTTCTTTTTTTAATGATATTAAAACTGCTATTCAAAATGGATACAACTGTGGTAGTTTCCGTTTTCAATTTGATAGCAAAAAAATTTTATTAAGAATAAATTCTTATTTTACGAGATTCAATTATTTATTTTGTCGTGGTGGCGATCAAACAATTTTTGTTACCAAAGATTTATTTAACAAAGTTGGACCTTTTAAAGACGATATGCTTATTATGGAAGATTATGATTTTTTAAATCGTATTTGGCAACAAGGAAATTTTAAATTAATTCCAAAAGCCACAATCGTTTCTGCAAGAAAATACGAAGAAAACTCTTGGCTTACCGTACAATTAGCAAATTTAAAAATTGTAAATATGTACAAAAAAGGTGCCTCGCAACAAGAAATGATTTTAAAATATGAAAAACTTTTAAGCTACAGAAAAAATGCATTTTAAGGACAAAATATTTTGGATAACTGGCGCTTCTTCAGGGATTGGAAAAGAATTAGCTATTCAGTTGGCTAAAAAAGGAGGTAAGCTAATCTTGACTTCTAGTAATTTAGATTCTTTAAAATTGGTACAAGAAGAATTAAATACCTATTCCGATTCTGTAAATTTACTACCATTTGATTTATTGAGTTTAGAAAAAATACCAAATTTAGTTCAAGCTGCAATGGCAGTTCATGGTTCGATTGATTTTGTAATTCAAAGTGCCGGAATTAGCCAACGTTCTTTAGCAGAAAATACCGATTTGCAAGTTTATAAAAAAATAATGGATTTGAATTATTTTGCGCCGGTTGCAATCACCCAAGAAATAATGCCTTTTTTTAAATCTAAAAATTCTGGCGGAATGATAGTTATCTCTAGTATTGCAGGATTAATAGGGTTTCCATTACGTTCTGGTTATGCTGCGTCAAAGCATGCAATTAAAGCTTATATTGAAACTTTGCAATCAGAAAACTATGAATCTAAAATTTATATTTCTTCTGTTTTTCCAGGAAGAATTAATACAAATATTTCTCGCAATGCCTTATTGGGAAATGGTGAAAAATAAGATGCAAACAATAAAGTTGGGATGGATGTCGCAAAGTGTGCGTCTTTAATTTTAAAGGGTATTGAGAAAAGAAAAAGAAATATTATAATAGGTTTTCCAGAACGATTTTTACTTTGGGTATGGTGGTTTATTCCATCTTTGTATTACAAAATTGCCTTTAAAAAAGGAGTAGAAAACAACTAGTTATGCAAAGTCATTTATCTGGAATTCAGCAAATTGGAATTGGAGTTGGCAATGCAGAGCAAGCAATGTATCTTTATAAAGAGTTGTTTGGCCTAGATGTGTTAATTTTTGACGACCAAGCAGAAGCGAACTTAATGACCCAATATACGGGTAACAAAGTACATTCAAGGCGAGCCATTTTAACCATGAACTTGCAAGGTGGTGGTGGATTTGAAATTTGGCAATTTAAGGATAGAAAACCACTAGAAAATATAAATAATTATTACGGCGCAATTGGTATTTATGCCGCAATAATAAAATCAAGAGAAATCCATAAATCATGGAATCGTTTTAAAAACAGGAAGGATGTAACTATTACTGAATTAGAAAAAGATAGTTCAGGACAACTTTATTTTTGGCTTACAGACGAGCTTAAAAACAAATATAAAATATCAGAATTTAAGCATTGGTTTCAAGATCTAAAAAAAGATATTGGTGGTGTTGTTGGTGGCGTAATTGGAGTTTCGAATATGGAGAAATCAATTGCATTTTATCAAAACGTGCTAGGTTTGAATACAATGATTTATGACGATACTTTTTCCCAAAATGGAGTAGAGTTTAGAAAAGTTGGGTTGGTTAAAAAAGCAATCGGCGTTGGCGCTTTTGATGCGCTTTTAGGAGATGTTTTTATTGAATTAGTGCAAGCAGAAAAACCGACTCAGAAAATATTTCAAGATAGATTTTGGGGAGATTGTGGCTTTATACATCTTTGTTTTGATGTTGTTTGTATGGATAGTTTGAAAGAAAATGCGAAAAAATACAACCACGAATTTTCTGTAGATAGTGAAAAATCATTCGGAATGGATGCTGCTGCCGGAAGATTTTGCTACATTCAAGATCCAGATGGTACTTTAATTGAATTGGTTGAAACCCACAAAGTGCCAATTTTAAAGAAGTTAGGTTTGTTTCTTAATTTAAAAAATAGAAAAAAAGGTAAGCCACTACCTAATTTTTTAATAAAATTATTAGCATTAAGCAAAGTGAAATAATTAAATGCTTTTGTACATTTTATAACAATATGCAAATGTTGGTAAGGCGATGAAAGTTGCCAAACTTATCCAAATATTAGTTGTTAAACCCACCAGAAAACTAATTATTAAAAGAAATATTGGATAAAGAAATAATAATAATCCGAATAGTACCGAATCAAAAAACACGGTATTCTTGGTATTTTGTATTGCCAATGTACGAACTAAATTAAAAAACCACTTTTGGGTTACCCATCCAATAAATGACGGAATCGCCAAAACAATTTTTTTAGTTAGATTTTTTTTCTTGTCAAATAAGGGTAAATCTTCTTCTCTTTCAACAGAGATGAAATTTTCTTCTAAACCATTTTTTAGTTGTTGATTAAAAATTTTATGGAATTCGGATTCTGTTTGAAAGGAAATACTTTGGTTTTGGAAAGCATTTTTAAAATCTAATAAAACATTTTTCGGAACTTTATTAAAACTAGAGTAGGTTAAAACGGTAGGAACAATTTGGGTTTTAATTTTTCTTTCTTTCGCCATCCAAGCCAAACGAGAAGTTCCTTTTTTTATACTACGCAATTTCCATTCGTTAACGCAAAGTCCTTCAGAGAAAATTAAAATAGTAGCCTTTTGTTTTAAAAGTTGTAAACAAGTTTCAAAAGTTGCATCGTTTTTGGATAAATTTTCTTTTCCTTCAGATAATCTGTAAATCGGAATTAAATGTATAGAATGCAGCAAACTTGCCACTGCAGGATTTTTAAAGGCATCGCCACGAGCCAAAAAATAAATAGGTTTCTTGTAATTAACTGCAATAAATATAGCGTCAAAAAAAGAATTCGGATGGTTGCTTGCCAAAATGGTAGCCTCATCGCAATTTATGTTCTCCAAGCCAACAATATAACGTTGGTTGGTATAAAATCGCATTGCTAGTTTAGCAAAAAGGCGTAAAACCGAATAAGTTATATTTTTATCTTCCAAATTTCTGGCAAGTCTTTTTCTTCGTCTATGTCGGTAAGTTTTTTTAAAATAATAACCGAACTTTTATTTTCATTAATTCTAGAAATAGTCGTTTCAAAAACCGATTCGGTACTCCAAGCAACGTTTTCGAAAATACGATTATTTATTTGATTCATTCCTAGTAAATAATAACCACCATCAAATGTTGGCCCAACTACAAAATCGTTATTTTCTAACGATGCAAAAGCAGAATTTACAATTTCTGGATTTAGCTCGTAACAATCACTACCAATTATACATACGCTGGTGTAATCTAACGCAAAAACTTCAGAAAAAGCCGTATTCATTCTAATCCCTAAATCTTCTCCAATTTGAAGTTTTTTATTAAAAATGTTATTTTCCCATTGGTCATTTTCGTTAATGGCATTAGAATAAAATAAAAATTTATCTGCAGTAACTTGCAAGGTAATTTCCTTTGTATGCTGAAGCAATTTTTTATAAATATCTAATGCCTTTGAATTTCCAATGGTTTTTGCTAATCGTGTTTTTACTTTACCTAATTCGGGATTTTTAGTAAATAATATTAAAGCTGTTTTTTTTGTCATTCTTTAATTTTCTATTTCGCAAAATTTTCAATATCCAAAGTCCAATCGTAATCTAAATATTCAATACTTGGTTTTGCATCTTCTGGCAAAACTCCGTATTTCTTTGCAATTTTTTTCGTTCCACATTTATTTCCAAAATCGCCACGAAACCAACTCATTAAAGAAGGTACTTTTAAAACATTCGATTTTTTATCATAAGAAGAATTCTTTAAAAAATAAGTTTTAGCTGATTTTTCTAATTGATCATCAATAGTTTTTAATTCATAAATTACAACTGGCGGACAACTTTTTGCACCACAATTTAAGGCAAAGTGAATTCTCCAATCCACATCTTTTACTCTAAAAGTTCGTTCTAATTTTGGTGGAAACAATTTACCAAATTTTCCTAAACTCCATTTTACTGCAGATCGTCGTAAAAACCCGTGTTCAATTATATCTAAATTTACTTTATTACCTGCAATAACAAATTGTTCTGATTTAAAAAACTTACTTCTGTCTTTATATTGATCTGGATTTTCTGTTAAAGCATTATGCGTAAAAGCATTGTAAACATTGATAAAAAAGGTTAATTTTTTTTGATCGTTATCCAATTGGTTTTCTAACTCGTCTTGCTTTACCTCTGCAATTAACTTAGTATATTTTGCGATGTCTTTTTTATTGTTGTCGCGTGTTGCTTTCACAAATTTGGTAGAAATAGCAACATAATTTTCTTGAGAAAACGCAAAAGTGGCTATAAAAAGTAAAGCAATGGTAAATAATTTTTTCATAATGTGTTTTGTTTAATACATATACGAAAGTAGTACGTTTTGGATTTTTTTATATCATAGAATTTCGGCAAACTATAGTACAATTAACATACAAGAACTACAAATCAGTATAAATTTCTCCTCGATGTGGTTTCAAAGCATCGCGAACAGGTATCATTTCGGCTTCAGAAACAACCATAAATGCAACAGAATGAAACTCTGATATAGTTTTGCTTCCCGTTATTTTAAACTCTAATTTTTCTGATTCAATAAATTCATTTAAATGAATTACATGATGTTCTGATGTTTTTTCGGCAGTTTGACCTTTAAAATCCCAGATAAGTTTTATTTTTTTCAATAGTATTTTTTTAGATAAAGAATTGGTAAAAATACAAATATCAAATTAGTTAATTTTATTTAAAAGATAATTTTTATTTTTTTGGATAGTAAAACAGAATACAAATTATTATTATTTTTTAATTTCTAAATAAAAAGTACTTTTGCCAGATGCCACGCGAAATTACAACTCAAGTTTTTCCAGAAGTTGCTGCAAACGAGAGTTTGTTGCAAAAACATATTGCAAATGTTTTAAATACATCGGCCAACGATATTAAAAAAGTGGTAATTTTAAAACGATCTATCGATGCGCGACAAAAATCGGTTAAGGTCAATATTAAAGCCGTGACTTACTTTGCTGAAGATGTATTTACAGAAAATCCGATCGAACTTCCTATATATAATGATGTTTCTAAATCACAAGAAGTGATAGTTGTTGGTGCTGGACCAGCAGGTTTATTTGCAGCTTTACAGTTAATTGAATTAGGTTTAAAACCGATTGTTGTAGAGCGCGGAAAAGAAATTCGGGGCAGAAGACGCGATTTAAAAGCAATAAATGTAGATCATATTGTCAATGAAGACAGTAATTACTGTTTTGGCGAAGGCGGCGCAGGAACTTATTCTGACGGAAAATTATATACACGTTCTAAAAAACGTGGCGATATAGATCGCATTTTAAAATTATTAGTAGCCTTTGGTGCAACGCCAGATATTTTAGTCGAAGCGCATCCGCATATAGGAACTAATAAATTGCCACAAATTATTCAGGATATTCGAGAAAAAATAATTGAGTTTGGTGGTAAAGTTTTGTTTGAAACTCGTGTAACCGATTTTATTATAAAAAATAAAGAAATTCAAGGAATTGTAATACAAAATGGCGATACCATTCACGCTAATAAATTAATTTTAGCAACCGGACATTCGGCTAGAGATATATTCGAATTATTACATAAAAAAGAAATTTTAATAGAGGCAAAGGCTTTCGCAATTGGAGTTCGAGCAGAACATCCTCAAACGTTGATTGATTCTATTCAATACAGTTGCGATTACCGTGGCGATTATTTACCGCCAGCACCATATTCTATTGTAAAGCAAGTAAATGGTCGCGGAATGTATTCGTTTTGCATGTGTCCGGGTGGCGTTATTGCACCGTGCGCAACAAGCGATGGAGAAGTAGTAACCAACGGTTGGTCGCCTTCTAAAAGAGACCAGGCAACAGCAAATTCTGGAATTGTAGTCGAATTAAAATTAGAAGATTTTAAACCTTTCGAAAAATTTGGACCTTTAGCCGGAATGGAATTTCAGAAACAAATAGAACAAAAAGCATGGCAAGTTGCTGGAAAATCACAAAAAGTTCCTGCACAACGGATGGTTGATTTTACACAGAAAAAAATATCATCAGAAATTCCAAAAACATCTTACGTTCCTGGCACAACATCTTCTGAATTAGGAACCGTTTTCCCTGAATTTTTAAACCAAGTTTTACGTCAAGGTTTTACCGATTTTGGAAAATCAATGCGAGGTTATTTTACAAATGAAGCTATTTTACACGCGCCAGAAAGCAGAACGTCTTCTCCTGTTCGAATTCCGAGGGATTCTATAAGCTTAGAACATTTGCAAATTAAAGGTCTGTATCCTTGTGGTGAAGGTGCAGGTTATGCTGGCGGAATAATTTCTGCCGCAATTGATGGCGAGAAATGTGCACAAAAAATTGCAGAAAGTTTAAACATTTCGATTATCTAGTCAGCATCTGGTTTAAAATCCAAAGAAATACTGTTCATGCAATATCTTTTTCCTGTCGGATTTGGTCCATCGTTAAATAAATGACCTAAATGCGAATTGCATCTTCCGCAAAGCGCCTCAGTACGAGTCATGCCATGGGTTTTATCTAACTTAAAAACAATGCTATCTTTGTCTTCTTGTTCAAAAAAACTTGGCCATCCGCAACTGCTAGAAAATTTATAATCCGATTGAAACAAGTAATTTCCACAAGCTGCGCAATAATAATTTCCTTTTTGTTCAGAATCCCACAAATTACCAGTAAAAGCGCGTTCTGTAGCAGCATTTCTGGCAACCTGAAATAAATCTGGAGAAAGATATTTTTTCCACTCTTCGTTAGAAAGTTCTATTTTATCGTCACTTGTTCGAGAATAATATGGATTTTGCATAATTTCTTTTTTTTCTTATTTATAAAGGTATAACAATTTTATTATTTAGTAAAATGGTCTATTTTAAACGTTCGTTAAACTTTTCACAATCTCAAAGATAGGCTTGTAAATCTTTCTTTTTTCGTATTTTTACCGAATAATATAATTATATGCAGGAAGAAAAAGTAATTTTAGTTAACGAAAAAGACGAGCAAATCGGTTTAATGCCAAAATTAGAAGCGCACGAAAAGGCAGTTTTGCACCGAGCGTTTTCAGTATTTGTATTAAATAAAAACAAAGAAATTATGTTGCAGCAACGTGCAGCATCTAAATACCATTCTCCTTTGTTATGGACAAACACTTGCTGTAGTCACCAAAGAGATGGTGAAACCAACTTAGTTGCTGGTGCAAGGAGATTACAAGAGGAAATGGGTTTTGAAACTAATTTAAAAGAGTTGTTTCATTTTATTTATAAAGCACCTTTTGATAATGGTTTGACGGAACATGAATTAGATCATGTGATGATTGGTTATTATAATAAAGAACCAATAATCAATCCAGAAGAAGTAGAAAATTGGAAATGGATGTCTATTGAAGCCATTAAAAATGATATGTTAGTTAATCCTAACGAGTATACTATTTGGTTTAAAATAATCTTTGACGAATTTTATCATTTTCTAGAAGACCACACTTTATAAAAATAAATTCAATCTATGAGAGTAACTGTATCTAGAAAAGCCCATTTTAATTCTGCCCATCGCTTGTATCGAAAAGATTGGTCAGACGAAAAAAACAACCAAATATTCGGTAAATGTAATAATCCAAATTTTCATGGTCATAATTATGATTTAACGGTAAGCGTAACTGGAGAAATAGATCAAGAAACCGGTTTTGTAATGGATGTCAAAATTCTTAGTGATTTAATAAAATCAGAAATTGAAAATAGTTTTGATCATAAAAACTTAAATTTAGATGTTCCTGATTTTAAAGATTTAAATCCTACAGCAGAAAATATTGCAGTGGTAATTTGGAGTAAATTAAGAAAACACATTGACGTAAAGTTAGATTTAGAAATAACTTTATTTGAAACTGAACGTAATTTTGTAACCTATAAAGGAGAATAATGGCATTAAAAATAGGGGATAAAGTTCCAAATTTTAAATTGAAAGATGGAAACGGAACTGAGTTTGAAAGCGAATCTGTTTTAGGAAAAAAACCAGTAGTATTGTATTTTTATCCAAAGGATGATACTGCTGGGTGTACAGCGCAAGCGTGCAGTTTTAGAGATTCGTATCAAGACTTTCAAGATTTAGGAGCAGAAGTTATTGGTATTAGTAGCGATAGCGAAGAATCCCATAAAAAATTTGCAAAATCATATAAACTGCCTTTTATACTATTATCGGATACGAACAAAAAAGTAAGAACTTTATTTGGCGTTCCGACTAGTATGTTTGGTTTGTTGCCCGGGAGAGTTACCTATGTAATAGATGAAAATGCTATTGTAAGATTAATTTTTGATAGCATGATGCCAAACAATCATATGGCTAAAGCGCTAGAATTTCTTAAAAAGAATAAGTAAAAAAGTATGCAAAATAATTTTTATCCATTACAATTTGATCCTATTTTTAAATATAAAATTTGGGGTGGAAATAATTTACAATCTATTTTAAATAAAAATACAACCGAAGATAAAATTGGAGAAAGTTGGGAAATTTCTAGTGTTCCAAATAGTGCTAGTTTGGTTGCAAATGGGAAATGGAAAGGCAGAACTTTAAATGATTTGGTAGCCGAGTTTTCTGATGACATACTTGGAGCCAACTCTGTTACTAAATTCGGAAAAGTATTTCCTTTATTATTTAAATTTTTAGATGCACAAGACGATTTGTCCATTCAAGTGCATCCAAATGATGCATTAGCTACAGAAAGGCACAACAGTAAAGGAAAAACAGAAATGTGGTATGTGGTAGAAGCAGAACCAAATTCTGAAATTATAGTTGGTTTTAAACCCTATCAAAATAAAGAATCGTATTTAAAAAGTTTAGAAAACAATACCATACTATCTATTTTAGAAACTTTCAAAGTATCCAAAGGAGATGTATTTTTTTTAGATGCAGGTACAGTACATACAATTGGTAAAGGTCTGTTAATTGCAGAAATTCAGCAAATGTCTGATGTAACCTATAGATTATACGATTACGACAGAATTGATGTTACAGGAACCAAACGAGAACTTCATACAGAAGAAGCTACAGAAGCTATAAATTTTGAAATAGTTTCTGCAAAAAAAGAATATGTCAAACAAGACAATGTATCTACCTTGTTGGCCGATTGTCCATATTTTACCACCAATGTTTTACAAGTCACCAATTATTTAGATTACCCAGCTAATGCAAATAGTTTTACCGTTTGGATGCTAGTTGAAGGTAGTGTTCAAGTTGAGGTTGATTTACATATTTATACTTATAAAAAAGGAGATTCTATTTTATTCCCGGCAAGTCTAAACAGTTTTTCTGTGACTGGAAATGCCACTTTGTTAGAAATTTACATTTCGTAGTTCATAATATAAAGATAAATTGTAGTTTTGCATGAAATTTTAAAAAAACAGAAAAATGGCAAATGTAAAAAACTTGAAAAAAGATATCAATTATGTATTAGGCGATATCATTGAAGCAGTTTATATATATGAAATGACTACAGCAGGTAAACCAACTGCAGAAACTAACGCATTAATTGACGAAGCTATTGCTGTTTTTGATGGTTTGATTGTAAAAGTGAATGCTAAAAAAGTAGAAAATAAAAAAGCACATTTCAAACAAGTAAATGTTGAATTGGAGCAAGCTGCAAATCAATTAGTTGAAAAAATAAATAATTTAAACTAAAAAAATATCAAAAAAAGTCGAATAATATTTTGGAGAATTCAATTTCAATATTATATTTGCACTCGATTTAAGACGCCGATGTAGCTCAGTTGGCTAGAGCAGCTGATTTGTAATCAGCAGGTCGTGGGTTCGAGTCCCTCTATCGGCTCTAAATTTTAATAAAAAAACCTTGTGGGAACGAGGTTTTTTTTTGTGCTAATTTGAAATAAAAAAACTCCATAAAGCGATTTATGGAGTTTTAATTTTAATAAAACAGAATTTATTTTTCCAATCTTTTTCTTTCTTCTAAAAGTACTTTCAATTGTTTCCCGTATTTAGATTTCGCCACTTTTGATGTCATTGACTTAGTTATAGTGTCTAAATATTTTAAATTAATATCATAAATTTCAGATAATCCAATGTATGGTGCAACTTCATAATCTGAATGATTAACTGCAAAATTGGTACTGTATAAATATTTTCTTCGTGTTAGTTGTTTTTGTCTTTCGTTGAGAGAATCTATTTTTTGATTTTGGTTATCTCGCAATGCTTCGTATTTCTTTTT
>JBLIJW010000030.1:0-27547 GCA_047636155.1 Flavobacterium sp.
AGTGAAAAAGCAATGCAATTGTTAGGTATTGTAGCCAGAAATGAAAGTTTTGACAATATTATAGAGCTTTCTGGTTCTGTAGATGCGAATGAAGAAGTTGAAATTAGAAGTGAAATTTCTGGAATTGTAACAGCTATTTATTTTAAAGAAGGTACAAATGTTAGTAAAGGCCAGTCTTTATTTAAAGTAAACGATTCGGAATTAAAAGCACAATTAATCCAGGCGAAAACAAAACAGAATTTGGCAGCAGAAAATCAAAGACGTGCAAAATTACTTTTAGAAAAAGAAGCAATTAGCCAAGAAGAATACGACGCAAGTTTAGCAGAATTAAAATCGATGCAAGCGCAAACGCAACTAATAAATGCGCAGATTTCTAAAACATTAGTTCGCGCTCCATTTTCTGGAAAAGTAGGATTAAGAATGATTTCGCCAGGAACATATGTAACTCCAACAACGGCAATTACTAATTTGGTGAACACCAATAAATTAAAAATCACATTTAAAATTCCAGAAAAATATGCTTCTGAAATTAAGAATAATACCAATGTCACTTTCACTACTTCTGGAAGTTTAGAAGAATATACTGCAACGATTTATGCAACAGAACCAATGGTAGATGAAGTTACACGAACGTTACAAGTACGAGCATTGGCAGATAATGCAACCGGAAAATTAAAAGCAGGAATTTATGCCAACGTCAAATTACCCTTAGAAAGAATTAAAAATGCAATATTAGTTCCAACTGAAGCAATAATTCCGATCCAAAACGGGAAAAAGTTGTTTATAACAGAAAACGGCAAAGCTAAAGAAGTTAAAGTTGAAACTGCTACACGAACCAATTCTGATATTTTAGTTTTATCGGGAATAAATGCTGGTGATACCATTATAACTTCTGGTGTAATGAGTTTAAAACCAGAAACTCCGGTTACTATTAAAGTAAAACAATAACAAAATGAGTTTATCTACCACTAGTATAAAAAGACCGGTTCTTACTATTGTCTTAAATATTACCATTGTATTGTTTGGAATTATCGGATTCACATTTCTTGGAGTTAGAGAATATCCATCCATAAATCCTGCTCAAATTTCTATCCGAACCAATTATACCGGAGCAAATGCAGATATTATAGAATCACAAATAACCGAGCCTTTAGAAAAAGCGATAAATTCTATTGATGGAATTAGAAATATAACTTCTTCAAGCAACCAAGGAAGTAGTAATATTACAGTAGAATTTAATTTAGATAAAGATTTAGAAGCTGCTGCAAATGATGTTCGGGATAAAGTTTCTCAAGCTGTTCGTAGTTTACCACAAGATATTGATTCGCCGCCAATTGTAAGTAAAGCAGATGCAGATAGTGAAGCAATTATTTCAATGACAATGCAAAGCGATACAAAAAGCGCATTAGAATTGAGCGATTATGCAGAAAATGTTATCGGTCAACGATTGGAAACTATTCCTGGAGTAAGCGGAATTCAAATTTGGGGACAAAAGAAATTTGCGATGCGAATGTGGTTAGATCCAGAAAAAATGAATTCTTATGGAATTACAGTTACCGAAGTTCAAGGTGCTTTGAAAAAACAAAATGTTGAATTACCATCGGGAAAAATTACAGGAGAAAGCACCGAACTAACTGTTAAAACAGTCGGAAATTTATCTGATCCGACCCAGTTTAATAATATCATAATAAAATCTTCAGAAAATAGTATAATCCGTTTTAGCGATATTGGTTATGCCAGTTTAGAAGCAGAAAATATTGAAACTCAAATGACCCAATCTGGGAATCCTTTGGTTGGAGTTGCAATTGTACCGCTTCCGGGCGCAAATTATTTAGACATATCCAGCGAATTTTATAAGGAATACGAAAAACTAAAAAAAGATTTACCTAAAGATATAAAACTAAATATTGCAATTGATACCACCACTTTCGTAAAACGTTCTGTGACAGAGGTTGCAGAGACATTATTAATTTCTATAATTCTCGTAATTTTAATTATTTACTTATTTTTTAGAGATTGGGCAATTGCATTTAGACCTTTAATAGATATTCCGGTTTCCCTAATAGCAACTTTTTTTATTATGTGGCTTTTCGGATTTTCTATCAATGTTCTTACACTTTTGGCTATTGTACTAGCAACTGGTTTGGTTGTAGATGATGGAATTGTAGTAACAGAAAATATATATAAAAAAGTAGAAGAAGGAATGTCGCCAATTGAAGCTGCAATAAAAGGAAGTAACGAGATATTTTTTGCAGTAATTTCTATTTCCATCACTTTAGCCGCCGTATTTTTGCCAGTTATATTTTTAGAAGGTTTTGTAGGCAGATTATTCCGAGAATTTGGAGTAGTAATTGGCGCCGCAGTTTTAATTTCAGCTTTTGTATCACTTACCCTTACACCGATGTTAAATGCTTATTTAATGAAAGGTGGCGAACAAAAAAAGTCAAAATTTTATATCAAAACCGAACCATACTTTGTGAAATTGAACAAAGGATATGGCGAAAGTTTAGAGCGATTTACAAAGAAAAAATGGATGGCAATTCCTATAATTGTTGCTTGTTTCGGATTAATATACTTATTTTTTAATCTTTTACAAAAAGAAACAGCACCATACGATGACCGAAGCGGATTTGTAATGAGAATGGCAACTCCAGAAGGTTCGACATACGAATATACGGATAAATTTATGCAAGAAATTTCCCAGCTTGTAGACGATTCTATCCCAGAAAAGCAAGTAAGTTTAGTAATTACTTCACCTGGTTTTGGTGGAACTTCGTCTACCAATAGCGGATTTGTTAGAGTTTCTTTAAAAGATCCTGGAGAAAGGGAACGTTCACAAAAAGAAATTGTAGAAAAACTAACGCAATACACCAAACGGTATCCGGATGCAAAGACCTCCATATTTGAACAACCAACAATTTCTGTTAGTCGTCGCGGCGGATTACCAATTCAGTATATAATACAAGCTCCGAATTTTGAAAAATTAGAAGAAAAAATTCCGCAGTTTATGGAAGAAGCTTCAAAAGACGGCACTTTTTCTATTACCGATGTAAATTTAAAGTTCAATAAACCAGAAATTAATGTTTCTATAGATCGAGAAAAAGCAGAAAGTTTGGGGATTTCTGTTTTGGATATCGCACAAACATTGCAATTATCACTTAGCGGACAACGTTTTGGTTATTTTATTAGAAACGGAAGGCAATACCAAGTAATAGGACAATTTCAAAAATTTGATAGATCTAAACCGTTAGATTTAACCTCAATGTTTGTAAAAAGCAGTTCGGGTCAATTGGTGCAATTGGACAATGTAGTTTCTATAGAAGAAAAAAGTAATCCGCCACAATTGTACCATAATAACCGTTATTTGTCTGCAACGGTTTCTGCAGGTTTGGCTCCAGGAAAAAGTATCAACGACGGTATTGAGGCGATGAATGCCATTCGGGATAAAGTTTTAGATAAAACATTCACGACCGATTTAGGTGGCGAATCTAGAGATTTTGTGGAAAGTAGTTCTAACACAAGCTTTGCATTTGGATTAGCATTACTATTAATTTTCTTGATTTTAGCAGCACAATTTGAAAGCTTTATTGATCCGTTTATAATAATTTTAACCGTTCCACTGGCTGTTGCTGGAGCATTATTTTCACTCTGGTTGTTTGGGCAAACTTGGAATATTTTTAGTCAAATTGGAACTATCATGCTTATTGGTTTGGTTACCAAAAACGGAATCTTAATTGTAGAATTTGCCAACCAACTTAGAGAACAAGGAAAACCAAAATTAGAGGCAATTTTAGAAGCGTCTGAAGCACGACTTCGGCCAATTTTGATGACCAGTTTAGCTATTGCACTTGGAGCTTTACCTATTGCAATGTCACTTGGAGCAGCTTCTAAAAGTAGAATCGGAATGGGTGTTGTAATTGTTGGAGGAACAATTTTCTCTTTAGTACTAACACTTTATGTTATTCCGGCTTTGTATTTATTTTGGTCTAAAGCAAAAAAACACTATCCAGAATTTGATCATATTGAAGAATATGAAAAATCGGTAGAATAATTATTTTAAAAAAATGAAACAATTACCTAAAATACTTGTAAGTTTCTTATTTATATTCGGATTATCTATTGGTCATTCGCAAGAAATTTTAACATTAAAAGAAGCAATTGAAATTGGATTAGAAAAAAATTTCGATATCCAAATTTCTAAAAATAATAAAGAAATTGCCGTCACAAATGTAGCTATAGGAAATGCGGGTATACTGCCTTCGTTAACCGGAAATATAAACGATAATAATAGTGTCACCCAAAGTACTCAAACAAGATCAGACGGTGTTACTAACGAATTAAATAATGCTAGAAACAATACTTTAAATTATGGCGTAAATTTAAATTGGACTATTTTTGACGGATTTAGAATGTTTGCCAGATACGACCAATTAAAAACCTTAAATCTTCAAAGTGAAGTTGCCTTACAAATGGTTGTTTTAACTAAAGTTAGTGACATTGCCGAAACATATTATACCATTGTACAACAACAAGAACAATTGAAAGCATTAGATACGACAATCGTAATTTCAAAAAAACGTTATGACTTGGCAAACAATAGATTTACCATCGGAAGAGCATCCAAATTAGAAGTTTTAAATGCAGAAGTAGATTGGAATACTGATAAAAGTAACTTTACCAAACAAAAAGAGTTAGTTGCAAATTCTAAAACACTTTTAAATCAAATTATTGGAAGAGATTTAACTACACCTTATTCTACTAGCTTAGAATTTGACTTTGATAAATCATTAATATTAGCAGATATCTTAAATTTATCCGAAAAGCAAAATCCACAGCTAAAAGCACAAATTTTAAGTAAAGAAATTGCTGAATTGGAGTTAAAACAAATTAAAGCTAACAGATATCCAACTATAAATATTTTAAGTGGTTACACAATTTCTCAAACCGAATCAAGTTTAGGATTTTTAAGCCAATCTTCTAACAAAGGATTCAATTATGGCTTTACGGCAACTTTAAATCTTTTTGATGGTTTTGCACAAAAGAGAAACGAAAAAATAGCTAAAATTCAAATAGAAAATTCTAAAATAGCAATTGATCAACAAGAGCAAAACCTAAAAAGTGCTATTATTACTGCGTATCAAAGTTATTTGACAAATTCTGAATTAACAGAAATTGAAGCAAAAAATGAAAGTATCGCAAAACAAAATTTAGATATCACTTTAGCAAAATACAAAATAGGTACTTTAACCACTCTTGAATTTAGAACAGCGCAATTAAATTATGTAAACGCCAAAGTTCGTAGTAGTAATTCAAAATATTTAGCGAAATTATCCGAAATTACCTTACAAGAATTAGCAGGAAATTTATCTTTAAACTAACAATCATAAATTGCTATATTTGCTAAAAGTTAGATTTTATGGTTTCTTATAATACTAAAGACTGGTTCACTTTTATTTTTCGTTTTCACAAAGCAGATACTTTCCGAAAACTTTTTCCTGTAATGATTGCTATCGGTTTTTATGCCAGTGTAATTGGATATTTAGAAGTAGAATATTGGCAACTTTCTAGTAAAAGCTACCTTACTAACATTACCGTAATGCACAGCATGTTAGGGTTTGTAATTTCTTTACTTTTAGTTTTTAGAACTAATACTGCATACGATCGCTGGTGGGAAGGCAGAAAACATTGGGGTTCGTTAGTAAATAATAGCAGAAATTTAGCTTTAAAATTAGCCTCTATTTTAGAGGATGAAAAGGATAAAATTTTTTTTAGACAAACTATTTCTTTATATGCAGCTGTTTTAAGCAAGCATTTAATAAAAGAAGAAACATCCAAACAACTTTTTGAAGAATACGATTTCCAAATAAATCACGAAAAGCACCAACCCAATCAAGTGGCGAAATTGCTTTTTGAACGTGTAAATAATTTGTATAAAGAAGGTAAAATAACAGGTGATCAACTTATTATAATAAATGCAGAAGTGCAATCGTTTACCGATATTTGTGGTGCTTGTGAACGAATAAAAAATACACCAATTCCTTATTCTTACTTTGCATTTATCAAAAAATTTATTTTCTTTTACGTAATGACCTTACCTTTTGGTTACTCTATAAATTTAGGATATTTTGTAGCTCCAGTTGTGGTATTTATCTTTTATGTCTTGGCAAGTTTAGAATTAATTGCAGAAGAAATTGAAGATCCTTTTGGTACCGATGCGAACGATTTACCCATTGAAAAAATTGCGGCAAATATTAAAATACATGTAGAAGAATTGATTTAATTAGATTACTATTAAATAAGTACTTTTAAACCAAAATTCTTGTATTTAATTATATTTTTTTACTCGCATTCACTCCTACTCTATAATTTGAATTTACTATATTTGCGTTCTTAAAAAATTACTTTATTTCTCATGAAAATATCTTATAACTGGCTAAAACAATTTTTAAAAATAGATTCAAATTCTGGTGACGTTGCATCCATGTTAACCGATCTTGGTTTAGAAGTAGAAGTCGTAGAAAAATTTCAATCTGTACAAGGCGGTTTAGAAGGAATTGTAGTTGGACATGTTTTAACATGCGAAAAACATCCGGATGCAGACCGATTAAATATTACAACTGTAGATATTGGTGCAGAAAAACCTTTGCAAATTGTTTGTGGTGCAACTAATGTTGCAGCAGGACAAAAAGTTCCAGTTGCCACAATTGGAACACAATTATTTGATGCAGATGGAAAAGGTTTTGAAATAAAAAAAGGTAAAATTCGTGGTCAAGAAAGCCACGGAATGATTTGTGCAGAAGATGAAATTGGTGTTGGTACAAGTCATGACGGAATTATGATTTTGGACGACAAATGGAAACCTGGAACTCTAGCCTCAGAAGTTTTTGATATTCAAAATGATGAAATATTCGAAATAGGATTAACACCAAATCGTGCCGATGCAATGTCGCATATGGGAGTAGCGAGAGATTTGCGTGCTGCATTATTACAAAAAAATGCATCAGCAGAATTAATTACGCCTTCTGTATCAAAATTTAAAGTAGACAAGCGAACTCTTAAATTTGATATTGATGTACAAAATGCCACTTTAGCGCCAAGATATTGTGGCGTTACTATTTCTGGATTAGAAGTAAAAGAATCGCCAAGTTGGTTGCAAAACAGATTAAAATCTATCGGATTAACTCCGAAAAATAATATTGTAGATGTTACTAATTACGTTTTACACGAATTAGGACAACCATTACATGCTTTCGATGCTGCCAAAATTACAGGAAAAGTTATTGTAAAAACTGCAACAGAAAATACGAAGTTTGTTACCCTTGACGGAGTTGAACGAGTTTTAGATGTTGAAGATTTAGTTATTTGTGACGAAAAAGGTCCGATGTGTATTGCTGGAGTTTTTGGAGGTCAAAAATCTGGAGTGACCGAATATACAAATTCAATTTTTTTAGAAAGCGCTTATTTTAATCCAGTAAGTATTCGGAAAACAGCAAAAAGACATAATTTAAATACCGATGCATCTTTTCGGTTTGAAAGAGGAATTGATCCAGAAATTACAGAATATGCATTGAAACGTGCTGCACTTTTAATTCAAGAAGTTGCTGGAGGCGAAATAACCTCAGATATTATTGATCTTTATCCTAAAAAAATAGAAAATTTTGCAGTTTTCTTGAACTTTGAGAAAGCATTTAAACTCATAGGGCAAGAATTACCAAAAGAAACAATAAAAAAAATTGTTGCGTCTTTAGATATCAAAGTAAACAGTTCGTCTGATGCAGGATTGGGACTAATTATTCCTGCGTATAGAGTTGACGTGCAACGTGAAGTAGATGTAATTGAAGAAATTTTACGTGTTTACGGATACAACAATATTACTTTTTCTAAAAAATTAAATGCAACTATTTCAAATTCATCTCGAACGGAAGATTATAAAGTTCAAAATATAATTGCAAACCAACTAAATAGCTTAGGATTTAATGAAATTATGTCCAATTCATTAACCACGCCAGAATATACTAAGTTATCTTCATCATTGAAAGAAGAATATAATGTTACCATGTTAAACCCATTAAGCAACGACATTTCTACAATGCGACAAAGTATGTTGTTTTCTGGTTTAGAAGCAATTTCTTTTAATATAAATCGAAGAAATTCGGATTTAAAATTATTCGAATTCGGAAAAAGTTATAGAAAATTACTGTCTGGTTTTAATGAGAAAAAACATTTAACACTTTTCGCAACAGGTAACCGATTATCCGAAACTTGGGTTCAAAAACAAGAATCTTCTGGTTTTTATTTATTTAAAGGGTATGTTGAAACTATTTTACAGCGATTAGGGTATTCTAAAATCAATAATTTTCCGGTTTCTTCGGATGTTTTTTCTGAAGGTTTAGCTTTAGCAACAGGAAACGATATATTAGTTGAATTTGGAAGTATTAAAAAATCGGTACTAAAACATTTTGACATTAAACAAGAGGTTTTTTACGCAGAATTCAATTGGGATTTGATTTTGAAACTAATATCTAATAAAATAAAATTTACTGCAATTCCAAAATTTCCAGAAGTTAGAAGAGATTTATCTTTATTATTAGATCAATCTGTTGCTTTTGAAACCGTGTATAGTGTAGCAAAACAAACGGAAAAAACCTTGTTAAAAAATGTTTCTTTATTTGATGTTTACGAAGGCAGTAATTTACCAGAAGGTAAAAAGTCTTATGCAGTTAGTTTTATTTTACAAGACACAACTAAAACACTTACCGATGTGCAAATTGATAAAATAATGAAAAAGCTGCAAACTAATTTAGAAACCGAATTGGGCGCAACCTTAAGATAAAAAAAATGGCACTAATTAGTGCCATTTTTTTTTATCGATTTTATATTTTAGAATTTTGGCAAAGCCACGGTATCCACAATATGAATTACTCCGTTTAATTGTTTTATATTACCAATAGCGATTGAAAGTTTACCGCCAATTTCATCTGTAAGTATAATTTTTTTACCATCTAGAGAGGCAATCAAATATTTTCCAGCCATTGTTTTTAGTGGTATTTCCCCTTTTCCTTTTTTTATGGCGCGAAGAATATCATAAGTACTAACATAACTAGGAATTATATGATAAGTTAATATAATTTTTAATGTTTTACTATTCTCTTGTTTTAATAATGTATTTACCGTTCCTTCTGGCAATTTGTTAAACGCATCATCCGTCGGTGCAAAAATGGTAAATGGTCCTTTTGATTTCAAGCTATCCAATAGTTTAGCTGATTCTAATGCTTCAAATAATATGGCATTATCTTTAGATTGTAACAAGTTGTCACTAATATTTCTAGAAGAATACATAGATGAAGCCCCAACTTTTACTTTTTTGTCTTCTTGGGCAACAGCAAAAAGAGAAAGTAAGCAACAAAAGCTTAAAAAAAAAATACTTCTTTTAGATTTCATTTTTTTACATATATCGGCGAAAGTGCGCATTAATAAATAATTAGAAATTAGAGTTGCTTTAAAATTAACATAGCAATCACAATTGATTAAATAATATAGCTATAATTATTGAATTAAAAACAAAAAAACGACTCCAACTAAATGGAGCCGTTTTAAATACTAATATTTTATTACTTACAATTTTGGTAAAACTACAGTATCAACTACGTGAATTACACCGTTAGATTGGTTTACATCTGCAATAGTTACAGTTGATGTTCCTCCCATTTCGTCAGTTAAAATTAATTTTTTACCGTTCATTGAAGCAACTAATTTTCCACCAGAAACCGTCGTTAAGGTGGCTTTACCATTTCCTACTTTTATTGCTTTTGCAATATCTGAAGCATTCATTTTACCTGCAACAACGTGGTATGTCAAAATAGTTTGTAAGGTTTTTAAATTTTCTGGTTTCAATAATGTCTCTACAGTTCCTTCTGGTAATTTAGCAAAAGCGTCGTTTGTTGGAGCAAACACTGTAAAAGGTCCAGCAGATAATAAAGTATCTACTAATCCAGCAGCTTTAACAGCAGCTACTAAGGTAGTATGATCTTTAGAGTTAACTGCATTTTCTACAATGTTTTTAGAAGGATACATTGCAGCACCACCAACCATAACTGTTTTTTCTTTTTGTGCGAAACTTGCGCTAGCTGCAAATAATGTTACTGCAAAGGCCATTGCTGAAATAATTTTTCTTGTGTTCATTTTTTTATGTTTTAAAATTTATAACTGAAGTTACGAGATTAAACAAAACTTGGTTTTTAGATTAATTTTAATTTAACAATAGTTTAGACACATAAAACAGGAAAAAAAAATCCTTTTTTTAAAATTTTAGAAACTAATTTACTAATTTAGAAGATATTGAAAGAAGTTAGTGTAGAACAAAAAAAACATCTGTTATGCTATTAAATAATAAGACTTTGTTAGATGAATTGAAAGATATTCGTTCTAAAAAACATTCGGAATCAGAAATTTTAGATGCCGTTAAGTTGATTTTACAAGAAAATGAAGAAGAAAGAATTGCGATTAAAGATACATTATTAAAGAAAAGTTCAACAAACCAAAATAATTTTGAATTTGATTTATTAGAAAGCGATAAAATATACCATATTGAGGACATCAAAAAAGTATGTGTTAATTTTCGTTTAAGATTTTTGGACAGTTCGATGTTTGTAAATACCATTCCAGAGGAAGCAATTACTAAAATTTCGAAACTAGAAAAAAACCACAATACAAATTTGGAAGGTTTTAAAATTGTTGCACCAAGTAAAGCATTTGCTTTATTGCACTATGATGATCCTTTATTATTTGCTCCTATTGGAAACGATTATTACTATTTGATTCACAAATGGGGAAAAGATTTAGATTGGTACCGCAAGTATTTAGTTTGGCCAATAAAAAATTTATTCAACTTTGTTATCTTCTGCGGTTTTGTAAGCATGTTTATTACTTTAATAAGTCCGCTAGATAATTTGGCAAAAACCGTTCCGTTAGCGCCTTTTATACTATTCTTATTTATGTTTAAAGCAGTAATTGCCTCAACAGCTTATTATTTCTTTTTATCTGGAAAAAACTTTAATAGTGAAATTTGGAATAGAAAGTTTAAGGAGAATTAGTCTTAATTTGAATTGTATGTTTTACAAGAAAATTTATTAACAAAAAACCTCAAATTTAAAAATTTGAGGTTTTTTTTATCCGTAAGTTCCCAATTCTTAGGTATAATAGAAATACGAAAAAAGTAAGTTTTTATAATATTACTTGTTGCTAGCTCATTTTAAATGTGTTTTGGATTTTGTAGGTTTACCATTTTTGATAAGGAATTATTGAATTTTAAATTCTTAAATCCAAAATATATAGTTAGCTCCGATGGTGTAATTGTTGGAGTGCTTTGATTTGCGTTTAGCGAAAACAAATGTCACTTGCTGCAGCGGGAATTGCATTTATTAAAAATGCAAAAAAAAGTGCTTCAAAAAAAATAGTGTAAAAAAATAGTATAAAAAAAGTCCTGAATAAATTCAGGACTTTTTACATATTTAGGATTAGAGATTAGTTACCTCCTTTTTCCATTTTAGCTTTTAATTCTGCAAGAATATCGTTGCTATCACCTAGCGTAGATGCGGATGCATTATTATTTGAATTATCAACAGCTGTTTTCACATTTTTCTCTTCTTCCTCACGGAAAATAGCAGTGTGTGAAGCTACAACTCTTTTAAATTCTTTATTGAATTCGATAACTTTGAAATCAGCTTCTTCGCCTTTTTTCAATTTTTTACCATCTTCTTTTTCTAAGTGACGAGTTGGTATAAAAGCAACAACATCTTCTCCGAAATCTACAGTTGCACCTTTGTCTACAATTTCTGAAATAGTACCAGTATGAACTGTTCCTACTGCAAAAGCAACTTCATGCTTATCCCAAGGGTTTTCTGTAGTTTGTTTGTGACCTAAAGATAATTTACGTCCATCAACATCTAATTCTAAAACAACTACATCTAATTTGTCTCCAACGTTTACAAATTCTGATGGATGTTTGATTTTCTTAGTCCAAGAAAGATCAGATATATAAACTAATCCGTCAATTCCTTCTTCTAATTCAACAAAAATACCAAAGTTTGTAAAGTTTCTTACGATACCTGTATGTTTTGAACCTACTGGATATTTAGATGTAATATCTGTCCAAGGATCTTGCGATAATTGTTTGATACCTAAAGACATTTTGCGATCGTCTCTATCTAAAGTAAGAATTTGAGCTTCTATAACATCTCCAACTTTTACGAAATCCTGAGCGGAACGTAAATGAGTTGACCAAGACATTTCTGAAACGTGGATTAAACCTTCAACACCTTCTGCAACTTCAATAAATGCTCCGTAATCTGCAATAACTACAACTTTACCATTTACTTTATCACCTACTTTTAGTTCTGCTCCTAAAGCATCCCAAGGGTGTGCGTTTAATTGTTTTAAGCCTAATTGAATTCTAGTTTTTTCGTCATCGAAATCTAAAATTACAACATTTAATTTTTGATCTAATTCAAGAACTTCACTTGGGTGATTGATTCTTGACCAAGATAAGTCTGTAATGTGAATTAATCCATCAACACCACCAAGATCAATAAACACACCATAAGAAGTAATGTTTTTAACAACACCTTCTAATACTTGTCCTTTTTCTAATTGACCAATAATTTCTTTTTTCTGGATTTCGATATCTGCTTCAATAAGCGCTTTATGCGAAACTACTACGTTCTTAAATTCGTGATTAATTTTCACAACTTTAAATTCCATAGTTTTATTAACGTATACGTCGTAATCACGGATTGGTTTCACATCAATTTGTGAACCTGGTAAGAACGCTTCGATTCCGAAAACGTCTACAATCATACCACCTTTAGTTCTACATTTTACAAAACCTGTTACAATTTCGCCTGTTTCATTAGCTGAAATCACTCTATCCCAAGCTTTAATTGTACGTGCTTTTCTGTGAGATAAAACTAATTGCCCAGTCTTGTCTTCACGGATGTCAATAAGTACATCTACAACGTCACCAACTTTTAAGTTTGGATTGTAACGAAATTCGTTTAATGATATAACACCTTCTGATTTAGCGTTAATGTCTACAATAGCATCACGATCTGTGATACGTACTACAGTTCCATTTACTACTTCTTCTTGATCTGTGTCAATAAAAGTTTTAGATACTAAATCTTCAAACTCTTGTAGGTTTTTTTGATCTACTACATCAATACCTTCTGAGTAATTGTGCCAGTTAAAATCATTTAAAAAATCTTGTTGTTCTTTATTAATTTCAGACATGCTGATAAAAAATTTGTATTCTGTTTTTCTCGAGTTTCTTTACGCATTAGAAAAACAAAAGGTTGTTTTACATAAATGTTTGATTTCCAAACGAAACTCTAATTTGCATTTTGGACTGCAAAAGTAATGTTTTTTTTATTAAAATACCTATTTAAGAATGAATTTAAATGCATTTGTAGTTTCATCTTTTAGTATGAAATATGCTGTTACTTATATAAAATGGAAAAAGGGAACATTTTTTTTTAAAACGTTCCCTTAAATAGTATAATTTATATCAGGAGAATAATTAATGACTCATATTCGGAATTTCATTTGGATTGTGCTTGTGTTTAAAAAACACGGCAAATAAAACTGCGATAATTAAAGAATAAGCTGCGAAAGAAAGCCAAATGTTATGCCAATCGCGTTCGCCATTGGTTGTAAAAAAAGTATCTATTACAATTCCGCTTAGTAAGCCGCCAAAAAAAGCTCCAAATCCGTTGGACATCATCATAAACAAGCCTTGTGCACTTGATCTTATTGAAGAATCTGTGGTAGTTTCTACAAATAACGATCCAGAAATATTAAAGAAATCGAATGCCATACCATAAACAATACAGGATAAAATAATCATCCATAGACCATCAGCAGGATTACCGTATGCGAACAAACCAAAGCGCAAAACCCAAGCAAACATAGAAATTAGCATTACTTGTTTGATTCCGAATCTTTTTAAGAAAAACGGAATTGCTAAAATAAATAAGGTTTCGGATATTTGTGAAATAGACATGATAATGGTAGAATTTTCTACAATTAAACTGTTTGCATATTCTGGATTTTTTCCGAATTCTGATAAAAAAACATCACCATACATATTGGTTAATTGCAATGCTGCTCCTAAAAACATAGAGAATAAAAAGAATAATGCCATTTTATAGGTAGCGAATAATCTAAATGCGTTTAATCCTAATTTTTGTGCAAAAGTCGCATCGTCTGAAATTAAATTCTGTGGTGGACATTTTGGTAATGTAAAAGAATAAATTCCTAAAACTATGGCAGCAACACCCGCAAAATAAAACATATTGGCAGATGCTTTATTTCCGGTTAAGTTAGTTAACCACATTGCCGCAATAAAACCTATAGTACCCCAAACTCTAATTGGCGGAAATACTTTAACAATATCAAAATTATTATTTTTTAAAATATTATAAGCTACTGAATTTGAAAGTGAAATAGTTGGCATATAACAGAGCATAGCAGCAAAAATCACATAATAAAAAGTAATAGGATCGTTTACTTGAGGTAAATAAAATAGGATAAAACCGCCTAAAATATGTAAAATTCCGTATAATTTTTCTGCATTTATATATTTGTCAGCAATAATACCTGTTAAGGCTGGCATTATAATAGATGACAATCCTAACGTTGAGAAAATAGCTCCAAATTGCGCACCACTCCATTGTTTAGTGCCAAACCAATAATTCCCTATTGTAATTAACCATGCTCCCCAAACAAAAAATTGGAGAAAACTCATGGCTGTTAATCGTAATTTAATATTCATTTAAGCTAATGTAAATTGGTTGTAAAAACTTTGTAAATCTACTATTAAAATTAACAAATCCAAAAAAAAGAATTTCTATTGTTTAATTTTAATTAGGAAGCTAAAACATCATTAACTAATTCTAAAACGGCATCAAATTGTTGCTGTTTATCTAAATAAGAATTATCTATTTCTATTGCGTCTTCTGCCATTACCAAAGGAGAATCTTCTCTGTGGGTATCAACATAATCTCGTTTTTGCACATTTTCTAAAACTTCTTCTAAGGTAACTTTTTCTCCTTTTGTAAGTAGTTCGTCATAGCGTCTTTGTGCTCGTGTTTCTGCACTTGCTGTCATAAATATTTTAAGTTCTGCATCGGCAAAAACTACAGTACCAATATCGCGACCATCCATCACTATTGCTTTATTTTTACCCATATCTTGTTGTTGTTCTACCAATTTTGATCGCACTTCAGAAATTTCTGCAACTAAACTTACAAATTGCGAAACTTCTAGAGTTCGTATTTGTTTTTCTACATTTTCTGAATTTAGATAGGTTTCTGCAAAACCTAAATCAGCATTAAAAACAAATTTAATCTGAATTGCAGGCAAACTATTAACTAGAGTTTGTTTATCAAAAAAATCTTTAGAAATGAATCCATTTTTCATGGCAAAAAATGTAATGGCACGATACATAGCTCCAGTATCTGCATATACATATCCTAAATGATTGGCAAGTTGCTTGGCCAAAGTACTTTTTCCGGTAGAAGAAAAACCGTCGATTGCAATAGTTATTTTTTTCAATTTATTTTTTTTAGTTTAATAATCTCGATCCGAAAAGTTAATAGTTAAGCCAAACAAGCTTGTGTTTCCGGCTAAGGTATATCGAGAATAAGAGTAATTAAATTTAAGTTTATTCATTTTTAATCCGAAACCAACAGATATTCCCGAAAAATTTCTTTGATCTTCTATACGCAATTCTTCTGCTCTTCTAAAGTTATAACCTAAACGCAAATTAAATGCCTTTCCCGGAAACAATTCTGCACCAAGCACAACATGTCGCAATGCGTTATTAAAAAAGGATACTTTTTCACTAGATGAACCGCCATCAATACTTCCGGTCGCTCGATTTGGATTAGAAAAAGCGATATTCCACCGTTGTAAATTTTCTAAAGTCACGTGCCAACGTATAGGAACATTTTCTACTTCTTGCGAAATACCAATTAAAACTTCTAAAGGTAATTTTTCTTGCAAACCAGAATAGGTTGTAATTTGAGTTCCAAGATTTCGGATAGATAAAGCCCAATTGACATCGTTTTTTTCATCTATAAAAAGAAACCCTAAATCTGCAGCAACTCCAAAAGAATTATAAGTTTCTAAACTAGAAGATATCAGTTTTGCGTTTGCACCTATAAACATGTCTGTATAGGGAATATTATATGCATATCCTAAAGATAATGCCGTTTCACTACCAGAAAATATGTTGGTCTCGATGCCATTTTCATCGTAACCTTGAATTTTTCCGTAATTAACATAATTCACTCCGGCTTGAAAGGTTTGTAAATGTCGGTCGTAAGTATAGGCGTAAGAAGCGGTTCCGTAGGTTACTTCACCAAAATAACTGCCATAATTAACAGATAAATGATTGTCCATATCTGCATTTATACTTGCTGGATTAAAATGCGCTTGGTTTACATCTTCGTCATGTATAGTGATTACTTTTCCGCCCAATGCCGCTTGACGAGGTGATGTGACTAAGCTAAGAAATTGATAAACAGCACGTCCACCAATTTGACTGTAAGATACAGTAGATAAGAATAGTAAAAAGAATGCTATTTTATTTTTCGGCATGGATTTTTAGCAATTTCTCTTATATAACGAGTTTGCGAAGATATTATTTTTAAAAGTATAATTAAAATTTACTTTTTTCAAATTCCGTTTTTGGTTTTTGGTTATTGGTTATTGGTTATTGGTTATTGGTTATTGGTTATTGGTTATTGGTTATTGGTTATTGGTTATTGGTTATTGGTTATTGGTTATTGGTTATTGGTTAAAATAATAAAACTCGAATATATAATTCGAGTTTTATTATTTAATCTGAAAAAATCTTTTAATTAAATCAAATTCTTAGGATTTTTAACCTTCAAATTAGTGATTGCAATATCAATAACTTCGTGCATTTCTTTTACATAATGAAAAGTTAGACCTTGCAAATACGATTCTTTAATCTCATCAATATCGTTTTTGTTTTCGTGGCAAAGAATTATTTCTTTAATGTTTGCTCGTTTGGCTGCCAGTATTTTTTCTTTAATTCCGCCAACTGGAAGTATTTTTCCTCTTAAGGTAATTTCTCCGGTCATTGCTAAGCTTTTCTTTATTTTCTTTTGGGTTAAAAGAGAAATTAACGAAGTTAGCATTGCAATTCCTGCACTTGGTCCGTCTTTTGGTGTTGCACCTTCTGGAACGTGCAAATGTATGTTGTATTTAGAAATTATATCCGAATCTAAACCAAATGCTTCTGCATTTGCCTTAATATATTCTAATGCAATAGTCGCAGATTCTTTCATAACTATACCTAAATTTCCGGTTAAGGTTAAGGTACCTTTTCCTTTAGAAATTAAAGATTCAATAAATAAAATATCTCCGCCAACAGATGTCCAAGCCAAGCCAGTTACTACACCGGCAACATCATTTCCTTCTGCTTTATCTCTTTCTAAACGAGCTGCACCTAGAATTTTTACAATATTTTCATCTGTGACTTTAGTATTATATTCTTCTTCCATCGCTACAGATTTGGCAGCATTTCTGATAACTTGAGCAATTTTTTGTTCTAAATTACGAACACCCGATTCTCTGGTATAGCCTTCAACTAATTTTTCTAATTGTTTTTTTCCAAAAGATAAATCTTTATTGGTAAGTCCGTGTTCTTTTAATTGTTTTGGAACTAAATGTTGTTTTGCAATTTCTACTTTTTCTTCTGTTGTATAGCCGGTCATTTTAATTACTTCCATACGATCACGCAAAGCAGGCTGTACCGTATTCATATTATTAGAAGTCGCAATAAACATGACTTTAGACAAATCAAAACCTAATTCTAAAAAATTGTCATAAAACTCAAAATTTTGTTCTGGATCTAATACTTCTAACAATGCCGATGACGGATCGCCTTGGTGGCTATTAGACAATTTATCTATTTCATCTAAAATAAAAACAGGATTTGATGTTTTGGCTTTTTTAATGCTTTGAATGATTCTTCCTGGCATTGCACCAATATAGGTTTTTCTGTGACCGCGAATTTCTGCTTCATCCCGCAATCCGCCAAGGGAAATACGAACATATTCTCTTCCTAAAGCTTCTGCAACGGAGCGTCCGATAGATGTTTTACCAACTCCTGGTGGACCAGTTAAGCAAATTATAGGCGATTTCATATCGTTTCTTAGCTTTAAAACTGCCAAATGTTCGATAATTCTTTTCTTAACATCTTCTAAACCAAAATGATCGCGATCTAAAATTTTTTGTGCATTCTTTAAATCAAATTTGTCTTTAGAAAATTCATTCCAAGGAAGGTCTAAAAATAAATCGAGATAATTACGCTGAATTCCAAAGTCTGGTGCTTGTGGATTCATTCTTTGTAATTTCGAAAATTCTTTTTCAAAATGAGATTTGGTTTCTTCGTTCCAAACTTTGGTTTTGGCACGAGTACGCATTTCCTCAAATTCTTGTTCATTTGAAACGCCTCCCAATTCTTCTTGAATGGTTTTCATTTGTTGGTTCAAAAAATATTCTCTTTGTTGCTGGTCTAAATCAAAACGGACTTTGGATTGGATGTCGTTTTTTAATTCTAATTTTTGTAACTCCACGTTCATGAATCGTAACGTTTCTAAAGCGCGTTCTTTTAGTGCATTAATAGACATCAATTTTTGTTTTTCTTCTACCGTAAGGTTCATGTTAGAAGAAATAAAGTTGATTAAAAACGATTGGCTTTCTATATTTTTAATCGCGAAATTAGCCTCTGAAGGAATATTAGGACTTTCTTTAATTATTTGGAAAGCTAATTCTCGGATAGAGTCGATAATAGCACCAAATTCTGAATCGTTGCTGCTTGGTCTTTGTTCTGGAACTTCTTTAACGAACGCTTTTAGATAAGGTTTTTCTGATGTAACTGAATCTATTTCAAAACGTTTTTTACCTTGAATAATTACGGTTACATTGCCATCTGGCATTTTTAAAACACGTAAAATCCTCGCCACCGTTCCGATAGTATGAATATCGTTTTTGGTTGGATCTTCGTCTTCTTCGTTTTTTTGTGCAACTACTCCAATAATTTTATTTCCGGCATTGGCATCATTGATTAATTTGATCGATTTATCGCGACCGGCGGTAATTGGAATTACAACACCCGGAAAAAGTACCGTATTTCGTAAAGGTAAAATAGATAAAGATTCTGGCAACTCTTCGTTACTCATTTCTTCTTCATCTTCTGGCGTTAATAGTGGAATTAATTCTGCTTCGGAATCAAATTCCTGAAGTGACAAATTGTCAAGTGTCAGTATGCGTTGGTTTGACATATAAATAAATTGTCTGATAGACGTTTAAATTAACAAATAATTGAATAACAAATGTAATACAAGAAAATTTCTTACAAAATTAAAATCGATGTATGACCTATAAAATATAGTAAACTAAAATTTTCTTCTATGTTTTAAAGAATTCCAAGTACTATGCCATATTAAAAAATCCGACATATAGACGGATTTTTAATGAAAATTAAAAATTTAAACTATTGTTTTGTGTAAACAATAGTAATATTTGAAGTTAAATAAACAGGACTGCCAGCTGCAGTTCCTACAATTTCTCCGTTTTGAACTGTAAGGCTCAAATTATTTCCAGCAACTGTAAAAACATCTGTTTGGGTTTGACCAGAATCCATATAAGTAAGAGATAATTGATTTCCTGCTAAAGACCACGTTCCTGTAAAATCTGGATCTTCAAAACAAGTTAATACAGATGTTGTACCTGTTATGTCAATATCAAGTCCTTTTGCATCTGATGTGAATGTATTGTTTGCATTTAATTTTAATATAGAATTATTAAAACAAACTGTCTCATTTAATTGGTTACTACTACTTATTCCATCTCCATTTAAATCAGTAGAAACAGAAGTATTAAATGCTGTTAGAAGATAAGTACCAGCAATACCGCTCGTTGGTGGTGTTGCAGTAACGCTATTAGTAAAAGAAATGTTTGTAAAAACACCTTGGGTAACTTCTATTTGAGCTGTATTAGATAGCGCTCCATAGCCTGTAAAATTAAAAGTTCCAGAAATCTTATTTGTAGTGGTGTTGAATTGTGTAATATTAATAGTTCCGTTGTATTGACCATTTGCAGTATTTATAGATGCATATAAATCGTTAACACTTGCTGCATAAGAAAAAGAAATTAGATTATTGATATCATTAGTTGCAGTTCTTGTGCCAATTACTGGATTGAGGATTTGTATAATCATTGATTTTCCATCTGTTGTAAGGGCGATAATACTTAATTGAGTACCTATTTGTGTAGAAGTATAATCTGCTTCAATTAATTCGTTTGCAATAAAATTAGTCGTCCCTGTTTTAGCAGTAAAAATGCCAGTGCTATTGCCACTTCCATTTGGTGGAAGATTTAAATCAATTGCAGGATCGATTGGTTCGTTATCGCAAGATAAAAATCCGAAAGAAATTGTAGTAACTAAAATTAATATTGCGCTGAGTGATTTTATTTTTTTCATAACAATTATTTTTTTCATAACAAAAAGAGATTAAAGTTCAAATATAATTTTTTTTAGACTTATAGCAAGTTTTTTTTAGGAATTCTAAGTAATAACAGAAAACCAGATGCAAAAAACACAGCTAGAAATACGATAGCAAACCTTGGACTGCCTGTGATTTGATCAATTACTCCGTAAACTATCATACCAATTACAATTCCGATTTTTTCGGCAACATCATAAAAGCTAAAAAAAGAAGCCGTGTCTTTGGTTTCTGGCAAAAACTTAGAATAGGTTGATCTTCCTAAGGCTTGAATTCCTCCCATTACTAAACCTACGCAACTAGCCATAATATAAAATTGGATTGGAGTTGTTATGAAATAAGCAAAGGCACAAAGTACCATCCAAAATGCATTAAGAAACAATAAAACATTTATATTTCCGAATTTTGCCGAAGCTCTGGAAGTTAAAAATGCTCCAAGAATTGCTATAAGTTGGATCAGTAATATACAAGTAATTAAGCCAATTTGACTTTCTTCTGCATCTTTCCAAGAGATTTCTTGTGCTCCAAAATAGGTTGCAACAAGCATAACGGTTTGTACCGCCATACTAAAAACAAAAAAACTTAAAAGGTATCTTTTTAGCGGAATTTCTGTTTGAAGTATTTTCCAAACTTTTTTCAGTTCCTTAAAACCGTTGAAAATTAAAGATAAACTTACTTTAGCCGTATTGGAGTTTCCTTTAGGCAAATAATAATAGGTATACTGACTAAATACTATCCACCAAATACCAACCATTGCAAATGAATAGCGCATTGCTTTTATGGATGCTGGATTTTGAGGTTCATCTATTATTCCGAACCATTCTGGTTTCATCACCATAGCTAAATTAAAAATTAGCAAAAGAACGCTGCCAAAATATCCCAATGAATAACCTCTAGCACTAATTTTATCTTGTTGTTCTGTAAAAGCAATATCTGGCAAATAGGAATTATAAAATACCAAACTTCCCCAAAAACCAATTAATCCGAAAAAGTAGAAGGTTAAACCTAATCCAATATTATTTAAATCAAAAAAGTATAAACCGATGCAAGATAATGCTCCGATGTAATTAAAAATTCGCATGAATATTTTCTTATTGCCCATAAAATCTGCAATACCAGATAATAATGGAGAAAAAATTGCAACACAAAGAAATGCTGCTGCTGTAACAAAACTTATTATTGCCGTATTTTTAAAGTTGTATCCAAATAATAAAACGTATGGATTTTCTTTTTTAAATAACGCATTATAAAAAATAGGAAAGATTGCCGAAGCAATAACTAAACTGTACACTGAATTTGCCCAATCATAAAATGCCCAAGCATTAAGTAGTTTGGAATGACCTTTAGGTAGTTTTGCCATAATTTGATTTGCTACTGCTATTTGAAATAAAAAATCAAATATAAAATATTAAAAGTTAGGGAAATAAAAAAGCATTACTATTATGTGACGGCTTAAAATTTTATATCGTATTAATTTTATTTGAAAGTAACCCCAAATTTAGCAGCTTCTGCCTTGGCTTCTGGCACCATTCTTCTTAAATTAGCAATTCTTGTTGCGTCTGAAGGGTGTGTACTCATAAATTCTGGCGGTTTATTTCCTGCAGATGCAGCAGACATTCTGTCCCAAAATACAATAGATTCCTCTGGGTTGTAACCTGCAATTGCCATTAATATTAAACCAATTTTATCGGCTTCTGATTCGTGTGCTCTTGAAAAAGGAAGTAAACCACCTAATTGTGTCGCCGCACCATAAGCAGTCATTGCTATTTGTTGGGTTTCTGCGCTTTTACCACCAGTTGCAACTGCTATCCCTGCACCACCAAGTTGTTGTAAAAGTCCAGCACTCATTCTTTGTTGCCCGTGATTTGCTAAAGCATGAGAAACTTCATGTCCCATTACTGTTGCTAAACCTGCATCATTTTTTGTTATTGGAAGGATACCAGAATAAACTACTATTTTTCCTCCTGGCATACACCAAGCATTGACTTCTTTACTTTCTACCAAATTATATTCCCACTGGTAGTCTTTTAGATAATCTGATTGGCCATTAGCCGTTAACCATTTTTGAGCTGCAACGCGAATTTTATTTCCAATTTCGGAAACTTTACGCGAATCTGCTGTTCCTGATACCACTTTATTTTCTGACAAGAACTGATTATATTGTTGGAATGCAGAAGGTAAAATTTCGCTATTTGGTACTAATGCCAAGGTGCTTTTTCCTGTAAATGGATTAGTGGAACATGCGACAATGGTAATAATTGCCATAGCAGAGAGGAAAATATTTCTTTTTTTCATGATATTAGATTGTTTGAATTTTATATATCAAATTTAATTAAATGATTCAAATTAAATTTACACTTATCTAAATTTGCGTTATATAATTAAAAACTAATAAAATGTAATTCTGTAAAGTTTTTGTCAATTTCTAAGGTATTATTTTGAAAATTTACCTCTTCCAAATTTATAATTTCATTATCTATTTCGATAGTTTTAATGGCGAATGGCAATCCTAAAAGATTGATTTTTAATTTAGAATATTGTGTTTCAAATTTTCCGTCAATGTGTTGCTGAATTATTAGTTCTTTTTCTTTTCCTGTTAAACTAAATGTTTTATAACTATATCTTCCTTTATTATAATCATATCCATCATGCGCATCTTCGTAAACATAGGATTTTTCTTTTCCTAATTTATAATAAACATCTAATGTGATTTCTGGATTTTCTATTTGTCCGACGTATTGTTGTACCGGATATTTAGGAATAATGGCACCTTCTTTAATAAAAATTGGAATTTGATCAAAATCGGTTGCAACCCATAACTCTTTTTGTCCAGAGACTAATTCATTTGTCCAGAAGTTATACCAATTTCCTTTGGGTAAATACATTCTTCGTCCTAAAGAATTTGGCTCCAGAATTGGGCAAACCAAAATTTGATTTCCAAAGATAAATTCGTCTGTTCTGTAGTGAGTATGAACATCTTCTTGGTCAAAATAAACTAATGGTTTTAATAACGGAATGCCATCTGTAACATATTGCCAAAACATGGTGTATAAATACGGCAATAATTGGTATCTAATTTCTACAAATTTTCTTGTTATATCTACTACTTCCGGTCCAAAACTCCATGGTTCTTGTTCGCCATGATGACCTGAAGAATGTGTTCTGCAAAATGGATGAAAAACACCTAATTGTATCCATCTTGCGTATAACTCTGGTGAAGGTTGTTCTGCAAAACCACCGATATCTGAACCAGTAAAGCCCATTCCAGAAAGTGACATTCTTTGCATTTGAATATTAGCTATCCATAAATGTTCCCAGGTTGCGATATTATCTCCTGTCCAAGATGAAGTATATCTTTGTGCACCAGAATAGGCAGATCTTGTTATAATAAATGGCCGTTTTGGATACGCAAATTTTTTGACACCTTCATAGGTCGCACGTGCCATTTGAGTTCCATATATGTTATGCGCTTTTCTGTGGCTACAGGGATTTCCGTCATAATCGTGACGCACATCCATAGGGAAGGTTTTACCAGGAACATCCATAACTGCTGGTTCGTTCATGTCATTCCAAACCCCTTTTACTCCAATTTCTGAAATTAATTCTTTAAATAAACCAGCCCACCATTCTCGAACTTCTGGATTAGTATAATCTGGAAAATTACATTCTCCTGGCCAAACCTTACCTTTCATAAATGGACCATCTGCACGCCTGCAAAAATAACTTTTGGCTATAGCTTCTTGATATACCCAATAATCTTTGTCAATTTTAATTCCGGGATCAATTATTACTACAGTTTTAAAGCCATCTTCTAATAACTCGGCAACCATTTGTTTCGGATTTGGAAAATATTCTTTACTCCAAGTAAAACATCGAAATCCTTCCATATAATCGATATCTAAATATATAGCATCGCATGGAATTTGTAATTCTCTAAATTTAGAGGTTACCTCTTTTACCTTACTTTCTGGAAAATAACTCCATTTACATTGGTGGTAACCAAGTGTCCATAATGGCGGCATTTCTGGCTTTCCTGTTAAATGGGTATAAGTTGTAACAACATCTTCCATTTTTGGACCATAGAAGAAATAATAATTCATCTCTCCGCCATCAGCCCAAAAACTAGTTATTCCTTTTCGTTCGTGACTGAAATCAAAATAGGATTTAAATGTATTGTCAAAAAATATTCCGTACGCTTTATTGTCATCTAAACCGACATAAAAGGGTACTACTTTGTATAATGGTTCTTGATCTTTTTGAAAGGCATATTGATCTGTAGCAAAATTTTCAAATCTTTTTCCTTTTAAATTTAAATGAGATGCCTTGTCACCTAAACCATAAAAACATTCACCAACTTTTGAAGTTTTTGACATTTTTACGATATTTCCACCAAATTCATAATATTCTTCCCAATGAAAACCTGCTTCATCTTCTAAAATAATTGTGCCTTCTAGATCGGAAATACTTACTTTTAAATCTTCTTTAAGAACCGAACAAATTATTTTACTCGTTGTTATTTTAATCGAATTTGCTTCTTCTGTAACTAAAAGTGAATTAAATCCGTGGGATTGTGTTTTGTCAATAGCATAGGAAAAGTCTTCGCTAAAATAACCTTTGGTAGTGTATCTGAAACGAATTAGACTATCTCTTAAAATAGTTATATTAAGAATTACATTGTTGTTTGTAAAGAACTGAACCGAATCTCCATCTTGCACATAAGATGCTAATTTGGAAGGGAATAAATTACCTTTATATTCTAAGTCGGTATTAAGAATCATATTTTAATTTTTTATGTAAAATTCAAAGTTACAAATTGCAATAGTACCAAGTTAAAAAAAAATAGGTACTTATAAACTATTACGTTTTCGAGCTGTGGAGTATTTAAAGAATGTTACGGCTAAAGGTGGCAGTTGCACTTCGGCTGAAAATTCTCTTCCATTCCAATATATATTTTCAGCACTGATATTTTTGTTATTTAAAACACCACTACCTCCAAATATTGTGTCGTCAGAATTTAAAATTTCGACTATATTTCCTTTTCGTGGAAGTCCAATTCTATAATTTGTAATTACATTTGATGAAAAGTTGATTAATACAATTATATCGTCTTTTGATTTATTTCCTTTACGAATAAAATTGATCACACAATTTTCTGTATCACCGCCATTAATCCATTCAAAACCATCAGACGAGAATTGCTTTTCATAAAGTGCTGGATTGCTTGTATATAATTGATTTAAGGCACGTATAAAATCTTGAATTTGTTTGTGTTCTGTAATTTCTAATAAATGCCAATCTAAACTAGCATCGAAATTCCATTCTTTTACTTGTGCGATTTCTGATCCCATAAAAAGTAATTTAGTACCTGGATGGGCGAACATATATCCGTAAAGCAGTCGTAAATTAGCAAATTTTTGCCATTGATCTCCAGGCATTTTCATTAACAAAGAGGCTTTACCATGCACAACTTCATCGTGGGATAATGGTAAAACAAAATTTTCTGTAAAGGCATACGTTAATGAAAAGGTAATTTCATTTTGATGAAATTTTCGATAAATAGTATCTCTTTTAAAGTAGTTAAGAGTGTCATTCATCCAACCCATCATCCATTTTTTATTGAAACCTAAACCTCCATTTTCAATAGAACTAGTTACCTGTGGAAATGCAGTACTTTCTTCGGCTATTGTTTGAATTCCATCAAAATTCTTTGAAATTTCATTATTCAATTCCTTAATAAAGCTAATACTATCAAAGTTTTCCCTACCTCCATAAATATTTGTTTCCCATTCGCCTTCATTTCGAGAATAATCCAAATATAGCATTGAAGCTACGGCATCTACTCGAAATCCATCTATATGGAATTCCTTAAGCCAAAAAAAAGCATTACTGATTAAAAAGGAACGAACTTCATTTCTACCATAATTAAAGATTAATGATTTCCAATCTGGTTGATATCCTTTTCTTAAATCTGGATGCTCGTATAAATTAGAACCATCAAAGAAACCCAAGCCGTTAGAATCTGACGGAAAATGCGAAGGAACCCAATCCAAAATGACCCCTATTCCCTCATTATGAAAATGATTGACTAGAAATTTGAAATCGTCAATACCCCCAAAACGTGAAGTTGGAGAAAAATATCCAGTAATTTGATAACCCCAAGATGGGTCATATGGATATTCCATTATTGGCATTAATTCTATGTGAGTAAATCCTAAATCTTTTACATATCTACACAAAGAAATAGCTAATTCTTTATAATTGAAAAATGTGTTATCAGGCGATTTTCTCATCCAAGAACCAATATGAACTTCATAAATTGAATTCGGCAAACATTTATTTCTGTTATGTACACGACTCAAAAGCCATTTAGAATCATTCCATTGAAATTTTGAATTTACAACCATGGATGCCTTTTTAGGAGGAATTTCACAATATCTAGAAAAAGGATCACTTTTTTCTAAAACTATATCGGAATCTTTTGAAATTAATAAAAATTTATAATTAGTTAATTCAAAATTACCTGGAATAAATCCTTCCCAAATGCCGCTTTCATCCCATCTTAGATTTAATAAATCGGAACTTTTATTCCAATTGTTAAAATCTCCAATTACGAAAACTTGAGCTGCGCGTGGAGCCCAAACAGAGAAATAACAACCAACCTTACCATCTATATTTAATAAATGTGAACCAAATTTATCAAAGAGATTATAGTGTTTACCGTTTTTAAACAAATTAATATCGAAATCGGAGAATAAAGAGTACGAAATTACCATAGACTAACTTTGATTAAATAAAGCTAATGTATTAATAATTCATTTAATTATGTTTAAAAAATAATTAAATAAATTGAATCCTTTTACTTTTTGATTAATTTCAATTAGCACAAAAAAAATGTCCTTCACAAAAAGTGAAGGACATTAAAGAAAGGCGACGACATACTCTCCCACATA
>JBLIJW010000031.1:0-27350 GCA_047636155.1 Flavobacterium sp.
TGCAAATCCATTAAAATGACGTCGTATTTATGTTTTTCTAACCATGCTAAACTTTCTTCTCCATTATTTGCAATATCAAATTCTGTATTTTGCCACTTCTTAAGAATCAATTTTATAACCATTTGATTCATTGTATTATCTTCAACAACTAAAATTCGCTTTCCTAAAAGATCGTAAGTAATAACCTTGTTAACCACTTCTTCTTGTTCTTGATTTACGGATTCAAACGGAATTGAAAAAGTACAAACCGTACCTTGATTTGGTAAACTATCTATAGTTATAATTCCATTTGCCTTTTCAATTATGGCTTTGACAATAAATAAACCTAAACCTAAGCCACCATATTTTCTTTTATTATTAATACTTTGTTGAGAAAAGGATTCAAAAATTGTATGCAGTTTTTCTTTTGAAATTCCGTTACCAGAATCAGAAATTTTAAATTCTAAAACAACTTCTTTTTCAGAAGTAGATTTTACATCTATGAAAAATTCAATAACACCATCGTCTGTAAATTTTATGGCATTTTGTAAAATATTTGTAATTATTTGTCTTAAACGATTCGGATCGCCTTTGATTAATTTTGGTATTGTAATATTTTGGTTGAATTTAAATTGAAGATTTTTTTCTTCTGCTCTTCCTTTAAATGTTTTATGAATTTCTGAAAACAAAAGTCTCGAATCAAATTCTATATTTTCTAAAATCAATTCATTTTTTTCAATCTTAGAAAAATCCAAAATATCATTAACAGAACTTAATAGGTTTTGAGAAGAATACTTAATAATTTCGCATTTTTGATGGATGGATTGTGCATCAGTTTCAGAATTTATCATTTCTGTTAAATTCATGATTGTATTTAAAGGCGTGCGTAATTCGTGTGAAATATTAGAAAGGAAATACGATTTAAGTTCGTTCATTTCTTGTGATTTCTCTAATGCTATAACTTGTGACTTTTCTCTATCATCGCGCAATTGTTTTACAAAATTTGCCATAGATAAGGATAAAAATATAACCTCTAATCCGGTTCCTAATTTGCTACTGTTTTCTTTTATAAAATTGTATGGTAATAAACCAAAGTTTTTAAGAATAAAAACTACAAATCCTACTATTAAAAAAAAAACACCAATTGCAAAGAAATAGTTAATGGTTTTATAGCGTTTGTATACCGAAACTAAAGATGCTATAATAGAGAAAAGCAGTAATAATCCTATCAAATTCATGGCGGGATAACCAAAATGAAACCATTGCGGAACAAAAAGTATAACCAACATTAAACCCCCAAAGCAAAAATATAAACCTCTGTAAAAAAGATGTAAAAATTTAAATTTTTTATCCACTTTTAAAAAGCTTTTTGAATATTTTGCGAGAAAAAAACCAGAAATAACAGCAAACAATAAAACGGCCTTGTGCGAAAACCATCCAGATTGAGGTGTTACAAACTCATAGAAATACCCATCTAATGAAAATTGAAATAATCCGATAAAAACTACATAGATAGAATAATAGAGAAATACTCTTTCTTTCATTGCAAAATAAAAGAAAAAATATAAAAGACTTGCGATCAATAGTATACCATAAAAAAATCCAAATACAATTTGTTCAAAAGAAATAACTTCTATTAAATTTTCTGCACTACGCAAAATTAGTGGTGCATTAATTACTTCTCCGTCACTTTTTAAATTTATTAGAAAAGTAGCGGTTTCATTTGGTGCCAATTTTAAATTAAACACAGTTTTTCGTTGTTGTAAAGTCCGTTCGTTAAAAGGAATAAAATCACCACTTTTTTGCGTAGTGATTTTCCCGGAAGTGTTGATTTTATAAAAAGTAGCAACGTCTACAATTGGTCTAGAAGTTTCTAAATAATATAGAACTTCTTTTTGCAATTCGTTTTTAATTTGAAATTTTATCCAATAACTAGATTGTGTGAAACCTAAATCGGTATTTGCATTTGGCAAGTCCTTAAAATAGGAACTTGGCAAATTAACCACCTGTTCTGCAGTTAATAAACTGTCTTTTGAATCAAAAATTTGAGCATATTTATGCAAGGAAACCTCTGTTATTTGGGTTTTTGAGTCTATACTATATTGACTGTAACCACAGAAATGAATACACAACAGTAGAAGCGTAATTATGCATTTTTTTTCATGTTTTGACCTTTTTAACACCTGTAAGAGCTTAAATTTACGTTAAAAAAGAAAGATTGGATTTAAAAAAATTTAGTTTTTTATTACTGTTTAGGGAAATTGTTAATTTAACTTGTTTAAAAATAAGAAGATTAAGTAATAATTTTCTTTTTATTTTAAATTAACCACACAATTTTTAAATTTCTAAACAAACTAACGGAAGTTAAGATTAATTTAAACCATCCTTTTAAAAGAACAATTCAAAATATTTTTGTTACGATAAAATTAGTTTGATAGTCAAACCTATTTTTTTATTTTAGAATAATGTGCTTTTAGAAATATTTTCTTTTTTTGAGTTATTTTTATATCTTTAAAACTAAAAAGATTAATATATAATTTACACAACAATCTTAGAGATATGCAATTAGTTTTCGCTTCAAATAATCCTAATAAAATTAAAGAAATTCAATTACTCGTTCCTAAAAACATCCAAATAATCGGCTTACAAGAAATTGGTTGTACAGAAGAAATTGAAGAGACAGCAAATTCAATTGAAGGAAATGCAATCCTGAAAGCAGATTACATCTACAAAAAATATGGTTATAATTGTTTTGCAGACGATTCTGGTTTGGAAGTAGATTATTTAAATGGAAAACCAGGTGTGCATTCTGCTCGATATGCAGGCTTACAGAGGAAGGATTCAGACAATATTGCTAAAATATTAAGAGATTTACAAAATCAAACCAATAGAAAAGCCAACTTTAAGACTGTAATTGCTTTAAACTACAAAAGCGAACAATTTCTTTTTACTGGGATAATTAACGGGACCATTACTGACAAACGAATTGGCACTAATGGTTTTGGATATGATCCTATTTTTAGGCCAGAGAATGGCGAAAAAACATTTGCAGAAATGGATAAATACCAAAAGGCGGCAATAAGTCACCGTGGCATTGCTGTTAGACAATTAATTGAACATTTGAATCAAATCCAGAAATAAAAAATTAGTCAACCAAAAAACATGCAATAATTTTTATATTTTTAAGAAAATATAATTTTTCTTTCAAAAAATCAGCAACAGCTTACATTAAACTTTACTACATCTTCTAGTTACAAAACACAACTAATTCAAAATCAATATCTAGCAGTATTAGTTTATGTGGTTTTTATAGCGTACTTTTGCAAAATATTTAAAATACTATATGAATAAATTTGAACAATTAGGATTAAGTGAATCGTTACTGAAGGCGATTTTAGATCTAGGATTTGAAAATCCGACCGAAGTACAGGAGAAAGCGATTCCTCTCTTATTGGAAAAAGACACAGACATGGTTGCGTTGGCTCAAACGGGTACAGGGAAAACAGCAGCTTTTGGTTTTCCGCTAATTCAGAAAATTGACGCCGACAATAGAAATACGCAGGCTTTGATTTTATCTCCAACACGCGAACTTTGTTTGCAAATTACCAACGAAATTAAAAACTACTCTAAATACGAAAAAGGTATTAACGTAGTTGCAGTTTATGGTGGTGCAAGCATTTCAGACCAAGCTCGCGATATTAAACGTGGTGCACAAATTATTGTTGCAACACCAGGACGTATGCAAGACATGATTAACAGAGGTTTGGTAAACATTTCTCAGATTAATTATTGCATATTAGATGAGGCAGATGAAATGCTTAACATGGGCTTCTATGAAGATATTGTTAACATTCTATCTACATCACCAGACGAAAAAAGCACTTGGTTATTCTCTGCTACAATGCCACAAGAGGTAGCGCGAATTGCAAAACAATTTATGTCTGATCCTTTAGAAATTACAGTTGGCGCCAAAAATTCTGGTTCTGCAACCGTATCGCATGAATTTTACTTAGTAAATGCACGTGATCGTTACGAAGCTTTAAAAAGGTTAGCAGATGCAAATCCAGACATTTTCTCTGTAGTTTTTTGCCGTACCAAACGGGATACACAACAAGTAGCAGAACGATTAATTGAAGACGGTTACAGCGCCGCAGCATTGCATGGAGATTTATCTCAAGCACAGCGTGATAGCGTAATGAAATCCTTTAGAGGAAGACAAATTCAAATGCTTGTCGCGACAGATGTTGCTGCTCGAGGAATTGATGTTGACAACATTACCCACGTTGTAAACTACCAATTACCTGATGAAATAGAAACTTATAACCACCGTTCTGGAAGAACTGGTCGTGCTGGAAAATTAGGTACATCTATTGTAATAGTAACAAAAAGTGAATTACGTAAAATATCTTCTATTGAGCGTATTATCAAGCAAAAATTCGAAGAAAAAACCCTTCCATCTGGAATTGAAATCTGCGAAATTCAGTTGCTTCACTTAGCAAACAAAATTAAAGATACAGAAGTTGATCATGAAATTGACAACTATCTTCCTGCTATAAATAACGTATTAGAAGATCTTTCTAAAGAAGAACTAATCAAAAAAATGGTATCGGTAGAGTTTAATCGCTTTATCAATTACTACAAAAAAACACGTGATTTATCTACACAAACTGCCGGAGACAGAAGTTCAGACAGAGAACCAAGAGACAACAACGGCGGAGCAATTCGTTATTTTGTTAATATAGGTTCTAGAGATAATTTTGATTGGATGTCTTTAAAGGACTATTTAAAAGAAACTTTAGACTTAGGTCGTGACGATGTATTTAAGGTAGATGTAAAAGAAGGATTTTCTTTCTTTAACACCAATCCAGAGCATACAGACAAAGTAATGGACGTTTTAAACAACTTACAATTAGAAGGAAGACGTATTAACGTTGAAATTTCTAAGAATGACGGTGGTGGAAGACGCGATCACAATAACAGAGGTTCTGGCGGAAGAAGTTCTGGCGGTGGCGGTGGATTTAGAGCTGGTGGCGAAAGAAGAAATTCTGGCGGCAGTAGTGGCGGATTTAGAAGCGAACGCAGTTCAACTCCAAGAGAAGGCGGATTTAGAAGCGATAGAAATTCTGGTTCTGGTGGCGGTGCATTCCGTAGCGATAGAAATTCTGCTCCTAAACGCGAACCTGGTGCTAGCGAAAGAGGAGAAAAACCAGCTGGTAGATCTTTTGAAGCTGCAAAAGCTAGAAGACCAAGAAGAAGCGAATAGCTTTCTGTTAATTTTCTTATAATAATTAAATAAAGCTACATAATATCTTAAAGAGTTTTTTACTTTTAACCTTTTAACCAAAGACATGAGATATTTTGTAGCTTTATTACTATTTGTTACCCTAACGAATTCCTTTTCACAACAACAGACAACTATGTCCATAGTTAAGGGAACCGTTGTAAATGCCAATACCAATGCAGTTTTAAGCAACGTTAATATTATTAATGTTAACTTAGTGAGAGGAACAGTTAGTAATAGTAAAGGATATTTTGAGTTAGAAGCCAATCCAACAGATACGCTTCACATCACAAGTATAGGATACCAATCCATCAAGGTAAAAGTTACTAATGACTGGATAAAAAATGGCAATGCAAAAATTCAACTTACAGAAAAAGCCATCGCATTAGAAGAAGTAACCGTTCGTCGATATAATTTAACTGGTTATTTGGAAGTAGATTCTAAATTAATTCCAAATAAAGAAAACTATCGTTACAGTATTTCTGGATTACCAAATGCTTACGAAGGTGGAGAATATTCTCCAGGTGCATTTTCTCGAGTAATGAATTCTATTTTCAATCCGGCAGATATGCTCTATAATTTTTTCGGTAAAAAACCACGAGAATTAAAGAGATTAAAAGAAATGAAAAAGGATGATACCGTTCGTAATCTTTTAGAAACTAAGTTTGACAGGGAAACAATTGCAGCACTTTTAGGTATTGATAAAAAAGAGATTGCAGAAATCTTACAACATTGTAATTACTCTGAAGCTTTTATTGTAACTGCTAATGATTTGCAAATATTAGATGCAATTAGTCAATGTTACGAAGAATATAAAATCTTAAAACGAATCTAATCGTTTTGCTCTTAAAACATAAAATCTTTAAATCAAAAATTTAAAGATTTTTTTTTGACCTAAATCTTCTGAAATTGAAAGCGATTTCTTTGTTGTGCTGCAGGTTATTAACTGTAGTTCTATTCCTGTTTTTATTTAAAAAAGATGATTTTACATTAATTTAATTTTGCCAGACGCAACCTTTTAAAAATTAGGTATCCTAAAAGAAACAATAAAATGAAATCATATGCTATTTTCTTGCTAATCATCCTATCTTTTTTAACCATAAGCTGTTTTGGTCCGTCTGAAAATTTTGTTGGACCAAAATATGAACCTGTTTATATGACAAGAACAGCATTTGAAAATTCTATTTCTATCATAGCTGCGAAACCAACTATAACCGCAGGTAAAATTTATATTAAAGATGATTTTTTATATGTAAACGATGTGAATAAAGGATTTCAAATCTATAATTATTCCAATCCAACAAATCCCTTGGCAATTGGTTACATTAATTTTCCTGGCGCTACAGACATGGCAATTCGCAACAATGCCATTCATGTAAACCAAGCTACAGATTTGGTAAGTGTAGAAATTTTTCCGATAACAAAGGTAGTCGGAGTCACAAACAGAATAAAAAACGCTTTCCCAATAAAATCATCTCCAGACGGTTTTTTACCACCATCAAAACAAAATCAAGTAGTTGTAAATTGGAAACTTAAATAATCCCGACATGAAAAAATTTATACTAATATTTAGTTTCTTTTTGTTATTATCTTGTTCACAAGACAGCGCACAAAACACAAGTTCAAATCCAGATGGTCAAGGTGGTTCTTTGGCAATTTTTACCTTAAAAGGAAATTATTTATATGGCGTAGATAATTTTGATTTAAATGTATTCTCTCTTATAAATCCTTCAAAACCAGTTGTAGTAAATAAAATATCTGTAGGATTTAATATTGAAACCCTGTTTTCTTTTGAGAACAATTTATATATTGGTTCTAGAAACGGAATGTATATTTATTCGCTAGAAAATCCAGAAAATCCTATCTTACTTTCTAGTGTATTTCATTTCACATCATGTGATCCGGTTGTTGCAAATGCAACTAACGCGTTTGTCTCTTTGCATACTAATACAAATTGTGGTACTAATTTAAATGTTTTACAAATATACGATACATCAAGCTTAACCAATCCTATATTAATTCATTCTCGCAATTTGATAAGTCCAAAAGGAATGGCGTTGTATGGTAATTCACTTTTAGTTTGCGATGATGTTATTAAGTTTTTTGATATCACAAATCCGGTAGAACCAATTTTTACAAACAATATAAATAAAGAATGTTTTGATTTAATTATTCGCAACAACGATTTATTTGCAATAGGTACCAGTGGTGTTTCAAGATATTTACTTAATCCAAATAATCCATCAGACGTAATTTTTCAAAGTTCTATTTTGTTTTAAAAATTCAATTTATTTACTAAGTTTATTTAAATTTAGAAAAAATTAAAAATGAAGCAATTACAACTTTTACTATTTTTACTACTAACTATAACTAGTACAGCACAAAAAAGTAATAAAAAAAATGTTCAAAAATATATCCTAATAACTTTTCGTCTGTAGCGGTAGTCCTTTTAAACCCACAAACTATACGAGATACCATTGGTATAACTCAAATCAAATTTCAATGCGTTTACAGTGCTATGACAACGCATAAAATAATGTTCGATAAATTTGGAAAATGGTCAACAATAATTCCTACAGCAAAAAAAAGCAGTCCTATTTTAAAATGGGAAAATATAGATTTATTCTCTAACGGAAATACCTATACCGTTTACACTCATGGAATTGAAACGTCCGGCGAAATTTATGCATCAATAATGGTATTAGATTCCGAAAAAAAAGATGTGCTTTCCCAAAATCATTCAGAAAAAGAAAAGATTATTGAACACTTTTCTAATGCTATCCGAGATAAAAAATCTTCGAAAAAAAGTGAATTTTATGACACCTATTGGAATGAAATTGAATACGAATTTGTAAAAATACTCCAAAAAAATAAAAAAAATTAGTTCTCAAAATAATACCTTTCTTCTATCCGCTTAATATCTTTTATAGTGTTTTTAGTCCAAAGCATTCGTTTTTCTAAAATTTCTTGTTCAGAAAGTTGCCAATTCAAATCCGATTTATGCAAACGATTCATAACATTCTGAATAATAATTGCAGCCGAAACAGAAATATTCAAACTTTCAGTAAAACCAGCCATAGGAATTTTCACAAAACCATCCGCTTGATTAATAACTTCTTGCGAAAGTCCGTCGCGCTCGGTACCAAAAAAAAAAGCACTCGGTTTAGAAATATCAAAATCATCTAAATCACAATCGTTTTCATGCGGCGTGGTTGCAATTATCTGATATCCTTGAGATTTTAGAGTAGAAACACAACTAGAAACACTTTCAAACCTATTTACATCCACCCATTTTTGCGCACCCATTGCAATCTCTTTATCTATAGATTTCGTATAACGCTCTTCAATAACATTAAGTTGCTGAATGCCAAATACCTCACAACTACGCATCACTGCGCTTGCATTATGTAACTGAAATATATCCTCCATTGCCACCGTAAAATGATTAGTTCGCTTTGCCAAAACATCTGCAAAACGTTGCTTTCTATTATCCGTAAGTATATTTTCTAAAAACGCCAAATAATCCAAATCTACCATAATATAATTTTTCGGGCGTTACCTGTTTGCATCGTGCCTCGCAAGAACAGGTCGGGCTTTTCATTCCAATCTCTAACGTAAACAATTTTTGCTAAAAAACACCTAATAATTGTAAAAATACTAAAATTAACTAGCTTTAAAAAAAAAATAAAAAAATGAGGAATTTAGTCATATTATCTGGTGCAGGAATTTCTGCAGAAAGCGGTATCAAAACATTTAGAGATTCTGACGGACTTTGGGAAGGTCACGATGTTATGGCTGTTGCAACTCCAGAAGGTTTTGCGCAAAATCCCGAATTAGTTTTAAATTTTTATAACCAACGACGCAAACAGTTAAAAGAAGTTCTACCAAACCTAGGACATTTAATTTTAGCCGAATTAGAAAATTTTTTTAACGTGCAAATAATTACCCAAAATGTAGACAACTTGCATGAAAAAGCAGGAAGTTCTAAAGTTTTACACTTGCATGGCGAATTAACAAAAGTCCGCAGTGTTGCTAATGATTTACTTATAACGAATTGCGAAGACGATATTAATTTAGGTGATTTTGCTACAGATGGTAACCAACTTAGACCACATATTGTATGGTTTGGCGAAGAAGTTCCGGCTTTAGAAGAAGCGTTACTTTTAGTTCAAGAGGCAGATTTTTTAGTAATAATTGGTACATCCATGCAAGTATATCCAGCTGCAGGATTAGTTCATTACTGTCCAGAACAATGTAAAATTTTTTATATCGATCCAAAACCAGCGAGCATTCAAAATTTAAAAAATTCTATTGAAGTAATACCAATGTCTGCAACAAATGGTGTCAAAAAGTTAAAAGAAAAACTGCTAAAATTAAAGTAAAGTATCCAAATTTCAATCTTAAGCTAGTTTTTGCACAATATATCTTTATATCGCTAGCTTTTTTTATTTTCTTGAAGGTAATTTTAATTTGGTTTATCTATTTTTGCAATTAAACTACACAATACAAAAAAATGCAAGAATTAACTGCCTTAAACGCAATTTCTCCAATTGACGGACGATACCGAGATAAAACCCAAGCATTAGCAGCTTTTTTCTCAGAAAAAGCGCTTATAAAATACCGCGTTTTTGTCGAAATTGAATATTTCATTTCTCTATGCGAAGCCAATTTACCACAACTTTCTGGCGTAAATAATGACACATTTGATGATTTAAGAAAAATATATACTGAGTTTTCTACTAAAGATGCACTTTGGATAAAAGAAACCGAAAAAACTACAAATCACGATGTAAAAGCGGTAGAATACTTCATTAAAGAAAAATTTGAAACCTTAGGTTTATCTAAATATAAAGAATTCATCCACTTTGGGTTAACATCCCAAGACATAAATAACACATCTATACCTTTATCTACTAAAGAAGCTTTTGAACAAGTGTACATGCCAAGTTTAATTGGAGTAATCGCAAAATTAAAAGAACTTTCTATCGATTGGAAAGATATTCCTATGTTAGCAAGAACCCACGGACAACCAGCATCGCCAACTCGTTTAGGAAAAGAAATTTTAGTTTTTGTAGAACGTTTAGAAGAACAAATGCGTTTATTATTCAACATTCCGTTTGCCGCTAAATTTGGTGGCGCAACTGGTAATTTCAATGCACATCATGTTGCCTATCCAAAAACAGATTGGAAACAATTTGCAAATACTTTCGTAGAAGAAAAATTGGGATTAAAACATTCTTTTCCTACCACACAAATAGAACATTACGATCATTTCGCAGCTTTTTTTGATGCTTTGAAACGCATAAATAATATTATTATTGATTTAGATAGAGACATTTGGACTTATGTTTCTATGGAATATTTTAAACAAAAAATTAAAGCAGGTGAAATAGGTTCTTCTGCAATGCCACATAAGGTAAACCCAATTGATTTTGAAAATAGTGAAGGAAATTTAGGAATTGCCAATGCTATTTTTGAGCATCTTTCTGCAAAATTACCAATATCACGATTACAGCGCGATTTAACTGATAGTACTGTTTTAAGAAATATTGGCGTACCAATTGGTCATACGATTATTGCATTTGAAGCTACTTTAAAAGGATTAAATAAATTACTTATAAACGAATCAAAATTTGCAGAAGACTTAGAGAAAAATTGGGCAGTAGTTGCAGAAGCGATTCAAACTATTTTACGCCGAGAAGGTTATCCAAATCCTTATGAAGCTTTAAAAGGTTTAACAAGAACAAATGCTGCAATTACCAAAGAATCTATACACGAATTTATTGAGACTTTGAAAGTATCAAACTCTATTAAAACTGAATTAATGCAAATTTCTCCAAGTAATTATTTAGGCATATAATTTAAAAAAAACTATTTCAATAAGATTAAGTATATTTAGGTTTAAATTATAATTTATCCATTAAATCAATTTCTGGATTTATTTTAAGTAATCCTCTATTTATGCCAATAATTCTATCTTCTTCTGTTGTTCATCTTCCCGATTTGATCAGTGATTTAGGATTAATATTGGTTACAGCTGCAATTGCAGTACTTATTTTTAGACTTTTAAAACAACCTTTAGTTTTAGGATATTTAGTTGCAGGTTTTTTGGCAGGTAGCCAATTTGATTTTTTTCCGACGGTTAAAGACATGAATAGTGTTACAGTTTGGGCAGAAATTGGAGTCATATTTTTATTGTTTAGTTTAGGACTCGAATTTAGTTTTAAAAAGTTAATGAAGGTTGGAGGAACTGCGTCTATAACAGCTTCTACCCAAATTATAGGAATGGTTTCAATAGGATATTTGGTTGGCTATTGGATGGGTTGGGGAAAAATGAATAGTCTATTTTTAGGTGTAATTTTATCCATTTCTTCTACAACTATAATATTAAAAACCTTCGACGAGCTTGGTGTAAAAGCACAAAAATTTGCAGGAAATGTAATTGGCGTATTAATCGTTCAAGATATTTTGGCTATTTTAATGATGGTTTTAATATCAACTATTGCCGTTGGCCAACAATTTTCTGGAAGCGAATTGTTACAATCCGTTTTTAAATTAATTTTCTTTCTGACAATCTGGTTTGTAGTCGGAATTTTCTTTATTCCCACTTTATTAAAAAAAGCAAAACACTTATTAACAGATGAAATGCTCCTAATAATATCGTTGGCACTTTGTCTTTTAATGGTATTATTTGCTGCAAATGTAGGATTTTCTCCAGCTTTAGGCGCTTTTATAATGGGTTCAATAATAGCAGAAACTACACAAGCAGAACATATTGAACATTTAGTAAAACCTGTTAAAGATTTGTTTGGCGCTGTATTTTTTGTATCTGTTGGAATGATGATTGATCCAGAAATGCTTGTTAAATATGCAATTCCGGTTGCGATTTTGACTTTAGTAGTCATAATTGGCCAATCGGTTTTATCTACTATCGGAACTTTAATATCTGGTCAACCACTAAAACAATCCATTCAAACAGGAATGAGTTTATCTCAAATTGGTGAATTTTCGTTTATTATTGCTGCACTAGGAATAACATTAAAGGTGACAAGTGACTTTTTGTATCCAATAGTTGTTGCAGTTTCTGCAATTACTACTTTTACCACTCCTTTTATGGTAAAATTTTCAACCCCATTTTCCGAGTTTTTAGAAAATAACTTGCCAAAAAAGTGGATTAAAAGAATAGAACGTTTTAGTGCAAACACACAATCAATTCGTTCAGAAAGCAATTGGCAAATCGTTTTGCGAGCCTATTTAGTTCAGGTTTTAATTCATTCTACAATTATTGCTTCTATTATTTTATTGTCATCGACCTATGTTTTACCGCTTTTAAAAGAATCTATGTTTGCACACGTTATTGTTGCTTTATTGACGCTGGTAATTATCAGTCCCTTTTTATATGCTTTATCTCTTCGAAGAGTTGCAATAGATCAAGTAAACGAACTTTTAAAACAAAGAAAATATCGAGGACCAATTTTTATGATGGTATTTTTACGTGCCATTTTAACATTGGTGTTTTTAGGATTTTTATTAAATGTGTTTTTCTCGCCAATAATTGCCTTTATCGCATTATTAGTTTGTTTGCTTTTGTTTTATTTTTTTCCTAAAAAACTAACAGCACGTTATTATAAAATTGAAGAGCGATTTATTAAAAATTTTAATGGTAGAGAATTAGAAAAAGCCAAAAGAAGTCGAAGCGATTTAACGCCTTGGGATGGCCACATGGCAACTTTTGATATCGCAAGAGATTCAAATATTACTGGCTTGTCTTTAGAGGAATTACGCATTCGAGAGAATATAGGAGTAAACATAGCCTATATAAAAAGAGGCGATATAATTATAAATATTCCGAGTAAAAACGAACGTATTTTTCCTGGTGATGAAATTGGCGTAATCGGAACGGATGTTCAGTTTATCAAATTTACGCAGTATTTAAACCAAAAGGAAACCGATGCCAAACCAGAAACTACAGAACCTGACATTGTGTTGCGTCAAATAGATTTGAAAAACCAAGAATTTATAGGTAAAACTATTCGGGAATCGAATTTGAGAGAAAAAACTAGTGGATTGGTAGTAGGGATAGAAAAAAACGGAATTCGATATTTGAACCCAGAATCGTCTATGATTTTATCGGATGGTGATATTCTTTGGATTGTTGGAAATAAAAATTTACTAAATGACTTAACGCATAACTAAGGGATTAAGTTTTAAACTCAATCCGCTTAGTTATTTTGATTTATTTATTTTAAAATTATCTTGAGTAATTTGGTGCTTCTTTTGTTATGGTAACATTATGCGGATGACTTTCGCCAATTCCGCTAGCTGTAATTCTTACAAAACGACCAGTTTCCTGTAATGTCAGAATATCTTTTGCACCACAATAACCCATTCCGGCGCGAAGTCCGCCTACAAATTGTTGCATACTTTCGTTCAATTCTCCTTTATATGGAACGCGACCAACAATTCCTTCTGGAACTAATTTTTTGATATCGTCTTCTACATCTTGAAAGTAACGGTCTTTTGAGCCTTCTTGCATCGCTTCAACCGAACCCATTCCGCGATAGGATTTGAATTTTCTTCCTTCAAAAATTATAGTTTCTCCTGGAGATTCTTTTGTACCGGCTAAAAGTGAACCTAGCATTACACAATCTGCACCAGCCGCAATTGCTTTTGGAATATCGCCTGTATATCGAATTCCGCCATCTGCAATTACCGGAATTCCTGTTCCACGTAATGCTGCAGCAACTTCTAAAACAGCAGAAAATTGAGGAAATCCGACTCCTGCTACAACTCGTGTTGTACAAATAGAACCAGGACCAATTCCAACTTTTACACCATCAGCACCATTTTCTACCAAATATAAGGCGGCTTCTGCCGTGGCAATATTTCCTACAATAACATCTAAATTTGGAAATTTATTTTTCACAATTTTTAAAACATCTACAACACCTTTGGTATGACCGTGTGCAGTATCTATAATAACGGCATCAACTCCAGCGTTTACTAAAGCTGTTGCTCTATCTAAGGCATCTGCTGTTACACCAATTGCTGCGGCGACACGTAAACGCCCGAAGCTATCTTTATTGGCAACTGGTTTTTGTGCAAGTTTAGTAATATCTCTAAAAGTTATTAAACCCACTAATAAATAGTTAGAATTTACAACCGGTAGTTTTTCAATTTTATTCTTTTGAAGAATACCTTCTGCTTCTTGCAAAGTTGTTCCGACTGCTGCAGTCACTAAATTTTCTGAAGTCATAACTTCTAGGATAGATCTTGTATTTACTTTTTCAAAACGCAAATCTCTATTGGTTACAATTCCTTTTAAAATTCCGTTTTGGTCTACAACTGGAATTCCGCCAATGCTGTGTTCTTTCATTAAAGCTTTTGCATCGCCTACGGAAGAATTTAAAGGAAGAGTTACTGGATCGATAATCATTCCTGCTTCTGCTCTTTTTACTTTTCTTACTTTGGCTGCCTGTTGAGCAATAGTCATGTTTTTATGTAAAACACCAATTCCGCCTTCTTGCGCCATTGCAATTGCCATTGCGCTTTCTGTAACCGTATCCATAGCTGCGGAAACAATTGGTACATTTAGCGTTATGTTTTTTGAAATTTTAGATTGTATTGAAACTTCGCGCGGTAAAACTTCGGAATAATTTGGAATTAAGAGTACATCGTCATAAGTTAATCCTTCGCCAACGATTTTAGAAGTATGTGCTATCATGCAATTTAGTAGTTGTAGTTAAATTGCATGCAAATATAAGCAAAACAGATTACTTTTTTTAATTATTGGTGATAAATTATAAGTTGTTAATTTTGGCAATGGAATTTTTGGAACTTTTATATAATCTTTATTCTTAAAAACGAAATTAGCCGAGATAGAAATGGAAAGCCTATTGAAAAGTAAAGTTTATTTTTTTTAGCGAAAAAAGCGACTGCAAGAAGCTCTTTTTACGATTTAAAAAAACTGCTTTACTTGAAAAAGCTTGTAATGTATAGCTTGATTAGCTTCTAATGGTATTGTGTAAAAACTTTTGTTGCTTCGTTATATGAACTTTCAAAACTCATAGGACTTGTATTCGTATTGGCTTTATGTTGGGTGAAATAAGACAATAATTTTTCTGTAGGCATATTTCCTGTAAGAACGTCTTTTGCCATGGGACAACCGCCAAATCCTTGTATTGCACCATCAAAACGAAGACATCCTGCTTGATAGGCAGCATCTATTTTTTCGTGCCAAGTGTTTAGAGTTGTATGTAAATGCGCACCAAACTCTATTTTTGGGTATTTTGGAATTAGATTGCTGAACAAATTGGTTATAATTGCAGGTGTTGATGAACCAACTGTATCGGAAAGTGACAGAATAGTTACACCCATTTTAGCCAAAGTTTCTGTCCATTGCCCAACTATTTCTGTGTTCCACGGATCGCCGTATGGATTGCCAAATCCCATAGAAATATAGGTAACTACTTCTTTATTGTGCTGGTTGGCTAAATTTAAAATTTCTTGTAAAGTGACCAGACTTTGCGCAATTGTTTTGTGCGTATTTCGCATTTGAAAGTTTTCTGATATAGAAAATGGAAATCCTAAATACTGTATTTCTGGATGTTGACATGCCAATTCTGCACCTTTTGTATTGGCAACTATTGCGAGTAATTTGCTTTTAGTTTGAGATAAATCTAATTTAGACAAAACCACTGCCGTGTCTTGCATTTGAGGAATTGCCTTTGGAGAAACAAAACTACCAAAATCTATAGTATCAAAACCAACACGTAACAAAGATTGAATATATGCTACTTTTTTATCTGTAGGAATAAATTCTTTTATGCCTTGCATGGCATCGCGTGGACATTCGATTATTTTAATATTGGTATTCAAAAGTGGTAAATTTTGTGGTGCTAAAGTAATTAATTTGTTTGGTTGCTACAACGTTTTAGTCTTTAGGATTTGTTAATTAATAAAACAACATATTCCTTTATTTAATTATAAAAATATTTAATATTAAAAAAGGTTATAATTATAAATATAACCAAAAAAGGTAATAAAATTAAATTTTAATATATTTGTTTTTTTAATCTTCATATTATGGTAGCAATTATAACTGGTGACATTGTACATTCTAAAAAAGCAAATCCGTCCGTTTGGATGGAAGAATTAAAAAACATCTTGTCTAAATTTGGAGAAAATTCAAAAGATTGGGCAATTTATCGTGGTGATGAGTTTCAGTTAGAAATCACAAATTACAAAGAAGCTCTGCATTCTTGCTTTTTGATAAAATCGTATTTAAAAAGTAAAAACATCCGGGTTAGATTAGCCATAGGAATTGGCGCCAAGAGTTTTGAAAGCACTAAAATTTCTGAAAGAAATGGTAGCGCCTATTATTTTTCTGGAACAGTATTAGAAAAAATAAAGAAAGAAAAAATAACTTTAGCAGTGCGATCTGAAAATAAAAAAAACGACGAAACATTTAACTTAATGCTTCAATTAACTAATAGTTTGATGGATAACTGGCTAACCTCGTCTGCCAAGATGGTGTACTTGCAATTTTTGAATCAAGAAAAATCACAAGAACAATTAGGTACAATATTAAACATATCACAAGCTGCAATTAGCAAAAGAACTAAAAGATCGCATTTTGAATTGGTAAAAAAAGTAGATTTGTATTATCGTGAAAATTTTATTCCTAATTAATACTAAAAACAAATGCTATTTATTGTCTTGATTTTAGCACATTTAATTGGAGATTTTTTTCTGCAACCAAACCGATTGGGTTTTAGATAAAGAATCAAAAAAAACAAAAAGTGTTTATTTGTATTACCATTTAGGAATTCACTCTATACTAGCTATTGCCTTTGTTGGCGAACTAGATTTTATTTTTTTTGGCGTTTTATTACCGCATTACATGGATTAATTGATAGTGCAAAATTAAAAATACAAAATACTAAAACAAAGGTTCTCATTTTTTTTGCAGATCAATATACGCATCTAATCGCTATCCTAGCTATAAGTTTATGGTATACCAAAACCAACATCAATGTTAATTAAAAATACGATCTCTATTTGAACACCAAAAACGAAAATTAAAAACGATGACGAATCTTTACAAAATGCTGGAAATTTTAGAACGTCTTTTTATACTTTGTTTTATTTTAACTAATCAATTTTTTGATTTGATAATTTGAAAGAAGCAAAAGACAGAAAATTAACCGAATATGTATTAATCGGAACATTATTAAGTTTCGGAATTGTAATTCTGATAGGTTTGCTATGCCAATTTGCCTTCACTTTTTAAACGAATAATTTCGTTATTAATATCAGAAATTAATTTAGGTCCTTCATAAATAAAACCAGTATACAGCTGAATTAAACTCGCTCCAGCTTGTAATTTTTCGACAGCATCAGCCGCTGAATGTATGCCGCCAACTCCAATAATAGGAAATGCTTTATTACTTTTTTCTGATAAAAACCGAATTACTTCTGTTGCTCGTTTCGTTAATGGTTTTCCAGACAATCCGCCAACCTCATCTTTAGATTCTGATACTAAGCCATCTCGAGAAATAGTAGTATTAGTTGCAATAACACCATCAATTTGAGTTTCTTTAATTATTTCGATTATATCCAAAAGTTGTTCGTTAGTTAAATCTGGAGCAATTTTTAAAAGAATTGGCTTTCTTTTTTCGTACAAACGATTTTTCGATTCCAATTGCGTTAACAACCTAGTTAATGGTTCTTTATCTTGCAACTCACGTAAATTTGGTGTGTTTGGCGAACTTACATTAACGACAAAATAATCTACATAATCAAAAAGTGCTTCAAAACAAATTTCATAATCTTTGATAGCTTCGTCGTTTGGCGTTATTTTATTTTTACCAATGTTGCCTCCAATAATTACATTTTTATTTTTCTTTAAATGCTTTACAACAGCTTCTACTCCGCCATTATTGAATCCCATTCTGTTAATTATTGCTTGATCGTCTTTTAAACGAAACAATCTTTTTTGAGGATTTCCTAGCTGTGGTAGTGGTGTAACCGTTCCTATTTCGATAAATCCAAATCCAAAATTAGATAGTTCTTTGTACAATTTAGCATCTTTGTCAAATCCTGCTGCCAATCCGACTGGATTTGGAAAATCAATGCCAAATAGGTTTACTTTTAATTTAGAGTTTCGAACTAAATAAATTTTATTCAAAACAGAGGAAACCCCTGGAATTTTCGAAAGAAATTGAACAGAAGAAAAAGTAAAATGATGTACTTTTTCTGGATCAAATAAAAATAAAAATGGCTGAATCAATAATTTATACATGACTATTAATTAAATATTGCAACAAAAATAAAAAAAATACAAACATTAATGAAGCAAGTTCGTATATACTTTATATTTTTACCCACTTAATTTTACATTCTACGATGTACAATTTTACCTTTTCTAGAAAACATATTTTATTTAATTTTATTTGTTCTACTAGTTTGGTGTTAGCAACCTATTTAGACTACCTAACTGGACCAGAATTTTCATCTATTTTATTTTACTTAACGCCAATTTATTTTTTTTCAAATACTAAATACTCTAACCAAAAAACTATTCTGTTTCATAGCGTCATTGCAGCTATTTTTTGGTATAAAGTAGAAACAGCTACCAAAATTTATACAAATGAGTTAATAGCAGGATGGAACGCTTTGGTTCGCTTAACGATATTTCTATCTATTGGAGTTTTAATATTTAAGTTAAAAGCACGAATGCAAAAGCTTGTTCAAAGTAATACTATGCTTGAAGAACTGAATAAAGAAAAAAATATATTTATTGGTATTGCAGCGCATGATTTAAAAAATCCGATTGGAACCATATATTCTTTTTCTGATTTGTTGATTTCTAATTTTACGCCAGATCCAGAAACAAAAGAAATTGTTGGCTATATAAAAGAGTTAAGCACAAATTCTTTACATATTTTAGATAATGTTTTAGATGTTTCAAAAATTGAATCTGTAATTATAAATATTATTAAACAAGAGTAAGATTATATTGCTTTCTTGAAAAAAATATTTTTTACAATCAATTAATTGCTAATAAAAAGGAAATTGAAATTTAATTTGAAAGTGAGGAATCAAATTTGATATTTGCATTTGATGAAAATCACTTGTCAGAAGTAACTAATAATCTATTAACAAATGCCATAAAATTTTCTGATCGAAATTCGAATATAAAAGTTAAAATTGTCAAAAACCCTGCTACTGTCCTAACAGAAATAATAGATAACGGAAAAGGAATCGCAGAAGTAGAACAAAGCAAATTATTTAATTATTTTCAGAAAACCAGCACACTTCCTACCGATGGAGAAAGCAGTTCTTGTTTAGGTTTGGCTATTTCAAAAAAAATAATTACGCAACACGGAAGTACCATTGGGGTAAAAAGTGAACTTGGGAAAGGTTCTACTTTTTTCTTTGAATTTCAGATATAAAAAAAGTCCCAATTTAAAATTGGGACTTTTTTTAACCATGGATTGTTTGGCCTTTTCCATATTTGGCTATAACAAACTCTTCAAATTCGAGCCATTCGCGCCAACGTTTTTCTACATCAATTCCGGTTCCGTATTTTCTGGCGTAAGTTATAAATGTGGTATAATGGCCAGCTTCGCTTTCCATTAATTCTCTATAAAAAACTGCTAATTCTTCGTCCTCAATATTTTCTGACAAAACTTTAAAGCGTTCACAACTTCTAGCTTCAATCATAGCTGAAAATAACATGCGTTCTACAAAACCAGAAACTCTACTTCCGGTGTTGCTTTTCTTCATGTATTGCGCCAATTCGCCAACATATTCGTCTTTGCGTTCTCTTCCTAAAGTTAAACCACGTTTGTTAATTATGTCGTTTACCATCTGAAAATGCTCAATTTCTTCTTTGGCTAAAGCTAACATATCCGTAACTAAATCTGGATATTCTGAGTTAATTGTAATTATTGTAATGGCGTTAGTTGCGGCCTTTTGTTCGCACCAAGCATGATCCGTTAAAATATCTTCAATATTTTTTTCTACAATATTTACCCAACGTGGATCGGTAGGAAGTTTTAGTCGTAATACAGACATATTTTTAGTCTAAAAGTTAAAAAGCCAAAAATCGTAACGTTTTGGTTTTTATTTAAAAAACAAACATTGCTCGTTCGCTCATCATTTCATTTACTTCATCAGCAACAGCTTCAATCACAGCTTCGTTATTAGGATTCATTAAAACCCTATCAATTAATTCTACGATTTTATCCATATCGCCTTCTAATAAACCACGAGTTGTAATTGCTGGAGTACCAATTCGAATTCCAGAAGTTACAAAAGGTGATTTGTCATCAAATGGAACCATATTTTTATTTACTGTAATTTCTGCTTTTACTAAAGCATTTTCTGCATCTTTACCAGTAATGTTTTTATTTCTTAAATCAATCAACATCATGTGATTATCTGTACCACCAGAAATTAAATCGTATCCTCTTTTTACAAAAGATGCAGCCATTGCTTTCGCATTTTTTTGCACTTGCATAGAATAAGTGAAAAACTCATCAGACAAACATTCTCCAAAAGCAACTGCCTTTGCAGCAATAATGTGCATTAATGGTCCGCCCTGATTTCCGGGAAAAACAGCTAAATCTAACAAAGAAGACATCATTCGAATTTCCCCTTTTGGCGTTTTTAATCCAAATGGATTTTCAAAATCCTTACCCATTAAAATCATTCCACCTCTTGGACCGCGCAATGTTTTGTGAGTAGTTGTAGTAATAATATGACAATGCGGCACTGGATCATTCAATAATCCTTTAGCAATTAATCCTGATGGATGGGAAATATCTGCAAGTAAAATTGCATTAACAGAATCTGCGATTTGTCTGAAACGAGCAAAATCCATATCTCTACTGTAAGCAGAAGCACCAGCGATTATTAATTTTGGCTGTTCTCTTGTAGCAATTTCTTGAATTTTATCATAATCAAATCTTCCGGTTTCTTTCTCTACACCATAAAAAGACGGCGTATATAATTTACCAGAGAAGTTTACTGGTGAACCGTGAGTTAAATGGCCACCATGCGACAGATCAAATCCTAAAATTTTATCCCCAGGTTGCAAACAAGCGTGAAAAACAGCGGTATTAGCTTGCGAACCCGAATGTGGTTGCACATTTGCATATTCTGCGCCAAAAAGTGCTTTTGCTCTGTCAATTGCAATTTGTTCTACAATATCTACCACCTCGCAACCACCATAATAGCGTTTACCAGGATATCCTTCTGCATATTTATTAGTTAAACAAGAACCTGCAGCTTCCATAACTTGGTCGCTCACAAAATTTTCAGAAGCAATAAGTTCAATTCCATAAATTTGTCTGTCTTGTTCTTCTAAAATTAATTCAAATATTCGTTCGTCGCGTAGCATGTGTAATTCGGATTTTAATTTAAAACTGTTCAAATTTACGAAATTAGTTTGTGAAATAGATTCTAAATGATATATTTGATTACAATTTTTTTCAACAAAATTGTACTTTTGAACACAAAACAAAAAGAAAAAGAGATATGCCAAATGCAGCGAATGATCCGAAAAGAAAATCTTGGTTGGATGTAGAAGAAAATAGCGACTTTCCTATTCAAAATATTCCGTTTGGAGTTTTCTTAACCAAAGACGATGTAATCACTATTGGCACAAGAATAGGTAACCATGCGATTGATATGGGTGCATTGCAACAGCTGAATTATTTTGAAGGCATTGAGCTAACTGATGACATGTTCATGCAAGATACCTTAAACGATTTTATTTCTGACGGAAAAAAAACTTGGCGTTTAGTAAGAAATCGCTTGAGTGATATTTTTGACGAAACCAATTCAAAGCTTAGAGATAACCAGAAACATAGAGAAATAATAATATTTGACCTTGCTGATGTAGAAATGCAATTGCCAGTTTTAATTGGCGATTACACAGATTTTTACTCAAGTAAAGAACATGCTACCAATGTTGGCACTATGTTTCGTGATCCTAATAATGCTTTATTACCAAACTGGCTCCATATTCCCGTAGGATACCATGGAAGAAGTTCTACAATTGTTCCTTCTGGAATTCCTGTTAATAGACCAATGGGACAAATTTTGCCTAATGGCGAAACTCTACCGGTTTTTGGAAGTTCTCGTTTGGTAGATTTTGAATTAGAAACTGCTTTTATTACAACAGATGCAAATATAATGGGCGAAAATATTCCGGTTGGAGAAGCGGAAGATTATATTTTCGGAATGGTTTTATTAAATGATTGGAGCGCACGAGATATTCAAAAATGGGAATATGTTCCGCTTGGACCATTTTTAGCCAAAAATTTCGCAAGTTCTATTTCGCCTTGGATAGTTACCTTGGACGCATTAGAACCATTTAAAGTAAAAGGGCCAAGTCAAAATCCAACACCTTTGCCTTACTTACAACAAAGCGGAAAACACTCTTTTGATATTAAATTAGAAGTTTATTTACAACCAGAAAATGGCGAACAAAATTTAATTTCCCAGTCCAATTTTAAATATATGTATTGGACAATGTCGCAACAATTAACCCACCATACATCTAACGGATGCAAAGTAAATTCTGGAGACATGATGGGTAGCGGAACTATTAGCGGACCAACTCCTAGCAGTTATGGATCAATGTTAGAGTTATCTTGGGGCGGAAAAAATCCCATAACATTAAGCGATGGTACCGAAAGAAAATTTGTTAATGATAACGATACAATAACCTTAAAAGGATTTTGCAAAAACAGTTCTGTACGAATTGGATTCGGAGAATGTGCAAGTAAATTACTACCTCCTTTTATACGAAAGTAATTAAGAATCGAAAACAATCTAAAAACTACAATTTAAACCGTTGCAAGTTCTATTTTTATGGACTTTGCATCGGTTTTATTTTTAAAAAAAATCGACCCAATTTATGAAAAAAATTACTTTACTATTACTTTTTGCGAGTTTACTTTTTAGTTGCAAAGCAAGACAGACTAGAACTTTAATTAACGACGGTAATTATGATGAAGCAATAAGCAAATCTGTTTCAAGCCTTCGAAATAATAAAACATCTAAAGCCAAACAAGAATATATTTATCTTTTAGAAGAAACTTTTGTCAAGGCAAATGAACGCGATTTAAGATATATTTCTGTTTGATTTAAAGACCAAAATCCAAGAAATTTAGAAAAAATTTACGATACGTATCTTGCCTTAAACAACAGACAAGAATTAGTTCGTCCTCTTTTGCCCTTAGCATTTATAAAAGAAAATCGAAATGCACGATTTGATTTTGCAGATTATTCTGATCAAATTTTTAGCAGTAAAAATGCCTTAGCAAAACATCTTTACGAAAATTCAAAGGCACTTTTGGCAACCAACGATAAAAATTCTTTTCGTCGTGCTTATGATGATTTAATTTACCTGAACGAATTAAGTTCTAATTTTAAAGACATAACAACTCTTATACAAAATGCGAAGAATAAAGGAACAGATTATGTTTTTGTGTCCCTAAAAAACCAGACAAACGTTGTTATTCCGATTCGATTAGAAAATGATTTATTGAATTTTTCGACTTACGGATTAAACGATAAATGGACGGTTTATGAAGCTTCAAAAGAAACCAATAACTCGTATGATTTTGGAATTATAGTAAATTTTAGGGATATTTTAATTTCTCCAGAACAAATAAAAGAAAAGGAGTTCTATAAAGAAAGACAAATAAAAGACGGAATTAAAAATTTAGTAGATTTGAACGGTGTTATAGTAAAAGACAGTTTAGGAAAACCAATAAAAGTGGATAATTTTAAAACAATATCAGCTACGGCATATGAATTCAGACAACTAAAATCTTCACGAGTCACAGCAAGTGTTGAATATTTAAATTTACAAACAAAACAGCAAATACAAAGCTTTCCTTTAGTAAGTGAATTTATTTTTGATTATATGTATGCCAAATACCGTGGCGATAAACGCGCTTTTGAAGAAAATTATTATTCAAATTTTGAAAAACGTCCACAAGCATTTCCTAGTAATGAACAAATGGTTTTTGATGCAAGTCAAGATTTAAAACAACAACTAAAAAGTATAATAGTAAACAATAACGTTACTAGAAACTAAAAAAATAAGACGGTTTGTTAATTGGAAATACCAACTCTGTTTCTGTTAACAAACCTGTTTTTTTTATCTCTTTTAAAACTTATAATAGTATTAGAGACTTGATTTCCGACTAAGATATAATCCCCAGTTCTGGTAGGAATAAAATTTCGCGGTTTTATTTGGATTTTTATTCTTTGAATTTCTTTCAGATTTTTTTCGTCTGAAACATAAAAGGCTACTAGAACATTAAAATCGCCACGAAGACTTGCGTATAAAAATTGTTCGTCTTGAGAAAGTTTTATTTCTGCTGCTGGACCATCCAAAACAACTTCTTCATCAGTTAACTTTATTGTTTTTAAAAATTGCAATTTACCGTCATCAAAACTAAAAACACCTATTTGGTTGGTAAGTTCTAAAGTAGCATGTGCAATTTTTCCGTTTTTAGAAAAAACTACATGCCTTGGTCCAACTCCTACAGGAAGTTTACTAATTTTAGCCATTTCAAATTGCAAAGTTGCTTCCCTATTCTCGTCAAACGGAATTTGCTGAATCACATCACCACCCAAATCGGTTACGAAAAGTATTTTTTCTGTCGGATGAAAAACCACTTCGTGCAGGTGCGATTTTTCTTGGCGACTAACATTCGGACCTTTATTAAAAATGCGATTTTTCTTGAATACTTTGTCCTAATTTTCCATCTTTATCCACAGGGAAAACCGTGATATTTCCGCCAGAATAATTGGTAACTACCACGAATTTTTCATTTGGACTCAAAGCCAAAGAACACGGATGATCACCTAAAGTTGGCTGTGAGTTTATTCTTTGAAATGTTTTTGATATAACATTGTAAGAAAAACTACTTATTTTTCCGCCTAATTTACTTGCAGTTTCTTCTACCAAAAAAACTATATTTTTTGCCTTATTTGCAATAATAAAGGAAGGATTTTCTATACCGTTTACAGTAACATCTTTTGTAATTTGATTCAGTTTTTCGTCAAAAGTTACATAATGAAATCCTTGTTCTGGGTTATTCGTATACGTTCCGACCAAAAAAATTTTCTTTAGAAACCGAACAACTATTTACTACTAAAAATAATAATCCAAACGTTAAAAATCTAAACAAATGATTCTAATTTTGCAGCATCAATATCGCTATGTGTTGCACTAAAAACTGCTTTACCGTTTTTAATCACTATCAATTGTGGCGATTGGTGTTGCACTCCAAATTTGCTAGCAATTTCATTTGAAACGTCGCGATATGCAATTAAATCTAAGAAATATAAAGAAATAGAATCTCCTAAATTGTATTCGTTTTCGAATTGTTTTAAAGCCATTCGGCTGATACTGCAACGCGTAGAATGTTTAAAAACTGCAGTTGTTTTTTCTTCTGAATCGGAAACCACATCGTTTAATTGACCTAAATCTGTTAACGTATTCCAGTTTATTCCTTTTGTATCCTCGTTATTATTGGCTTTATCTGAACCAAACATTTTATCTAAAAATCCCATAGTTGTTTATTTTCATACAAAATTAACTAATTTAATTTAAAGTACGTTTGCTAAAATTCCTTCTGAATTGGCAATTTATCCTATTTTTGTTTTTTCAAAATTTAATTATGAACATCAAACTTTTGGCAATCGGAAAAACCGACAATAAAAACTTACAATCGTTAATTGATGCATATTGCAAACGTTTGTCTTTTTATATAAAATTTGATTTAGAAATTATACCGGATATCAAAAACGTTAAAAACCTATCAGAAAGTCAACAAAAAGAAAAAGAAGGCGAATTAATTTTGTCTAAACTTACTCCGACAGATCACTTGATTTTATTAGATGAAAACGGCACGCAATTCACCAGCGTTGGATTTTCAGATTACTTACAGAAAAAAATGAATTCCGGAATTAAAACTTTGGTTTTTGTAATTGGCGGACCTTACGGATTTTCTGAAGACCTATATCAAAAAGCATCCGGAAAAATTTCACTATCAAAAATGACTTTCTCACATCAAATGGTACGTCTTTTTGTGGTAGAACAAATTTATCGCGGATTTACAATTTTAAAAAACGAACCGTACCATCATCAGTAAATAAATTTCGGGTTAGCATGGTATTTAAAACTAACTACTTTTCCAAAAAACCCAAAAGCTGCACACATTCTACCGCTTCTTTCACGTCGTGAACTCTAAGAATTTTTGCTCCTTTTTGCAAAGCAATTGTATTTAAAATTGTGGTTCCGTTTAAACTATCGTTCACAGAAATTTCTAACGCTTTATAAATCATTGATTTTCTTGAAACTCCGGCTAAAACAGGTAAATCCAAACTTTGAAACAATTCTAAATTATTTAATATTTCATAGTTATGGGTTATTGTTTTTGCAAATCCAAATCCAGGATCAATAATCAGATCATTTATTTTATGACTTCTTGCTTCTTTTATTTTTTCAGAAAAATAAAAGTAAACTTCTTTTGTACAATCTTCATAATTTGCCAAAGATTGCATTGTTTTGGGATTTCCTTTCAAATGCATCATTATATAAGGAACTTGCATTTCGCCAATTGTTCGCATCATATTTGCATCCAAGCTTCCGGCAGAAATATCGTTTATAATTGCTGCACCGTTTTGAATTGCTTTTTTTGCAATTTCACTTCTAAATGTATCTATCGATAAATTTATATTCGGAAAATTTTTTATTAATAATTCGACTATCGGAAGCAAACGGCTTTCTTCTTCATTTTCTAATACTTCAGCAGCATTTGGTTTGCTAGAATATGCTCCAACATCCACGAAAGTGGCACCGTCTAAAAGCATTCTTTCTACTTGTTGTAAAATAGATTTTTCCTCTTTGTATTTTCCTCCATCGTAAAAAGAATCGGGTGTAACATTTAAAATACCCATTACTTTTGGGGTTTCTAGAGAAATTAATGTTCCGTTGCAATTGATCGTCATTTAAATGATATTTTACTGTTATTTTTGGTATTTTTGAATGTAA
>JBLIJW010000032.1:0-25977 GCA_047636155.1 Flavobacterium sp.
ACAATTTTGGTGCAGAAGTTGCCGCTAGAATTTTAAATTCTATCGAACTAGAAAACACACAACAACAATAATGGGAAATTTTAATTTTTTAAATCCAGAGTTTCTGTGGCTATTGGCATTATTGCCATTAGCTGCAGTTTGGTATTACTTTAAAAGAAACGAATGGCAAGCAAATGTAAAAATTAGTTCGGTTTCTGGTTTTAAAAATTCTGTTTCGTTTTGGGTACTACTTAAACCCTATTTATTTGGTTTACGATTAATTGCATTGGCTTTTTTAATTGTTGCTTTAGCACGACCGCGAACGGTAGATATTAGCAACCAAACCAAGACCACAAAAGGTGTTGATATCTGTATGGCGATTGATTTATCTAGTTCTATGCTTGCAAAAGATTTAAAACCAAATCGAATGGAAGCCTTGAAAGATGTTGCAGCAAAATTTGTAGAAAACAGACCAAATGACCGGATCGGAATTGTAGTTTATGCCGGTGAAGCATACACAAAAACTCCAGTTACAAGCGATAAAGCAATAGTTTTAGAAGCAATAAAAGCAATTACATTTGATCAGGTTTTACAAGATGGTACAGCAATCGGAATGGGATTATCCACCGCAGTTAACAGATTAAAGGACAGTAAAGCAAAAAGCAAAGTGATTATTTTACTTACCGATGGGGTAAATAATTCAGGATTTATTGAACCAGAAATGGCTTCGAAAATCGCTAAAGAATTCAACATTAAAGTGTACACAATCGGAATTGGAAGCAACGGAATGGCAGATTTTCCTTATGCGCTTGCACCAAACGGCGGCTTTTTATTTAAGAAAATGAAAGTTGAAATTGATGAAAACTTATTAAAAACAATTGCACAAAATACCAGCGGGAAATATTTTAGAGCAGAAAGCAATAGCAAATTACAAAGCATTTACGACGAAATTAATAAATTAGAAACTACAGAAATTGAAGAACTAAAATTTTATGACTACGACGAAAAATACCGCGCTTTATTATGGATTGGCGGTATTTTGTTGCTAATAGAAATTGGGTTAAGAAATACCGTTTACAAAAGTTTTGTATAAAAGCGCTTTCCCAGAAAGCAAAAAAGATTAATAATGGAGTTAGAAGAAAAAGGATATTTTTATTTACTGTTACTCGTGCCAATTTTGGTTGCGCTTTTTCTTTATGTCCAATTGTGGAAAAAGAAAAAACAAAAAGAATTTGCCGATTTAAATTTATTAAGCAAATTAAGCCCAGAAAAATCTACATTTAAACCAGTTTTAAAAACAATTACTCTTTGTTTAGCAATAAGTTGTTTGGTTGTTGCATTAGTAAATCCCAAAATGGGAACCAAAATAGAAACCGTAAAAAGACAAGGAATTGATATTGTTTTTGCGGTCGATGTTTCTAAAAGTATGCTAGCTGAAGACATTGCACCTAGCCGATTAGAAAAAAGTAAACAATTGGTTTCGCAACTTATCAACCAATTAGGAAGCGACAAAATCGGAATTATCGCCTACTCCGGAAATGCATTTCCAGTTTTACCAATGACGTCTGATTATAGTGTTGCAAAAATGTTCATGCAACAAATGAATCCGGGAATCATTTCTTCGCAAGGCACTTCGATAGACCAGGCAATTCAATTAGCCGATGAAAAATACTTCAATAAAAAAGATAAAATCACCAAGTTGTTAGTGATAATTTCTGATGGCGAAGATCATTCTGATAATGCAGTTGATGCTGCAGAAGAAGCAAAAAGCAATGGCATAAAAATTGTAACCATTGGTGTAGGCACAGAAAAAGGCGCAACCATCCCACTAAAATCAGTTGGCGGCGGAAGCAATTTGCAAAAAGATAAAGATGGAGTAACCGTTGTTACCAAAAGAAATTCAGAAGTTCTGCAAGAAATTGCAAAAGCAACCAAAGGTTTGTATATTGACGGAAACAATACCAAAAACGTATTAGAATCTATCAAGAAAATTTTAGACAACAGTCAAAAAACCGATTTTGAAAGCACGCAAATGGCAGATTATAAATCCCAATTTCAGTGGTTTTTGGGTTTCGGAATATTTTTACTATTCTTAGACATTTTGTTTTTAGAACGCAAGACCAAATGGGTTAAAAAATTAGATTTATTTAATGAAGAGAAAACCAAATAAGACCAATTATTTGGTAGAAAAAGGAAAATAAAAAATGAAAAATTACTTTTTATACATAATTACTTTACTACTTGGCATAACTTCCTTTGGGCAACAAAAAGACAAGTTTTTACCGAAGGGTAACGAAGCTTTTTTAGCAAAAAAATATGCCGAAGCCGAAGTAGATTATCGCAAATCACAAGCAGCAATTTCTGAAAACGCAAAGGCTTCTTACAATTTAGGAACTACCATTTATAAGCAAAATCAATCTGCCGAAGCAAAAACACAGTTTTTGAAAGCTGCCCAAAATGCTAAAACAAAAGAACAAAAACACCGTGCATTTCATAATTTGGGAAATACCCTAATGAATGATAAAAATTATGAAGCAGCAGCAGAAGCATATAAAAATGCTTTGAGAAATAATCCTGCAGATGAAGAAACGCGGTACAATTATGCTTTAGCGAAAAAGAAAAACGACGAAAATCCGAAATCTAAAGACGATAAAAAGAAAGATAATAAAGACCAAAAGGAAGAAAAGAAAGACGAGAATAAAGACGAACAAGAGAAAAAAGAAAACGAAGAACAAAACAAACCTAAACAACAGCCGCAAAACCAACAGCCGCAAGGACAACCAAAACCAGACGACGTTTCTAAACAAAAAATAGAAAACTTGTTAAATGCAGTAAATAACGAAGAGAAAAAAGTGCAGGACAAAGTAAAAGGCAAGCAAATTCAAGCACCTTCTAAAAATGAAAAAGATTGGTAAGTAAGCAAATGAAGAAAATTTTTTTATTTTTTGCCGCATTACTTCCCGCTTTTGTAGTTGCTCAAGTAAAATTTGAAGCCACAACAGAACGAACTACTTATGCGCTCAATGAAAATATTCAAATTGCATTTGAAATGAATGTAGATGGCGATAATTTTCAGCTACCAAGAATTGAAGGTTTTCGTGTTGATGGTCCATTCTTAATGATGCAAAATTACAACATCAACGGAAGACGCGGATTTTTAAAAACCTATAAATATTTTTTAACGCCAACAAAAATGGGAAATTTCGTGATAAGCGAAGCCCAAATGGAATATGGCGGAAAAGCATATCGAACAGAAGATATTCGGATAAAAATTACAAAAGCAATTCCGCAACAACAAAGAAATCCAAACCAAGGAAATCCAAACAATCAATATTACGATCCGTTTGATGATCCGTTTTTTAATCAGCAACAACAACGTCAAGCGCCAACGAATTATGGCGAAGGAATTTTTATAGTTCCAGAAATTAGCAATTCTAGTCCCTATGTAAACCAGCCTTTACAAGTGGTTTACCGCATTTATTTTGATCCGCGAGTTCAAATAGGAAACATATCTGATATTAAAAAACCAAAATATAACGGATTCTGGAGCAATTTTACTGATGTAAATCGACCAGCAATTGCAACCCAATACAAAGGGAAAACCTATGCAATGGCAGTTTTAGGAACGGCAACAATTTATCCGTTAGAATCTGGCAAAAAACCAATTGAACCTTTTTCTTTTGAAGCAGAAGTGCAATATCCTACAGCAAAATTTGATGCTTTTGGCGATCCAATAATGGCCATGACTCGAAAAAAATTAACATCTGGCACACAAATTATAAACGTAAAAGCATTGCCATTGGCAGGAAAACCAGCAGATTTTTCTGGTGCAGTTGGTAATTTGAGTTTTATTGTTACATCAAACAAAACCAAATTAAAAAGTGGCGAAGCTTTAAAATTAAAAATTGAAGCAAGAGGAAAAGGAAATTTAAAATTATTTTCTTTACCAAAGCCGGTAGTTTCTGCTGCAATGGAACTATATGATCCAGAACATTCAGAAAATGTTCAAACGCCGCTAAGCGGAATGGTTGGTGCAATTTCTGATACCTATACTATAGTTCCGCAATACAAAGGAAATTATCAAATAAAACCGATTACCTTTAGTTACTTCGATTTATCTTCTAAAAGCTACAAAACTATTACTTCGCAACCAATTACAGTTGAAGTTTTAGACGGACCAAATTTTGCTACCGCGAAAACCAAGAGTTTTGACAAACAGAAGAAAGAAATTGCCAGAAAATTTGCGGGAGTCGCATCTGTTAAAGAATTGCAACCAACCAATCCGACTTATTTTTTAGGTTCAACAAAGTTTTATATACTATTCTTATTACCATTTTTATTAATTCCGATAGTTGTACTTTTGCGCAAACGAAAAGAAATTTCAGATGCAGATTTTACAGGAAATCGAATTAAAAACTCCAAACGTTTGGTTAAAAAATATTTGTCAGAAGCAAAAAAACAACAAGCTAACAAAGAGAACTTTTATATTGCTTTAGAACGCGCAATGCACAATTTCTTGAAAGCAAAATTAAGCATTGAAACGTTTGAAATGAATAAAGCTAAAATTTCAGATATTTTGTTATCTCGAAACGTTGAAGCCAATTTAGTACTTCAATTTATTAATCTAACAGAAAACTGTGAAATTGCAAGATTTGCTCCGGCAACAAGTGTTTCTATTCAAAAAGATTTTGATACTGCCGTTGCAATTTTATCCGATTTAGAAAAACAAATACAACCAATAGCATGAAAAAACTAGTTTATATATTGGTATTATTTTCGACTGTATTATTTGCTCAAAACAGCAACAATGCGATAAAAAATGGCAACCAATTATACCAACAAGGCAAATACGAAGAAGCTATTGCGCAATATAATTTGGTACTGAACAATGAAGAACAGGCGGCAGAATTATATTTTAATTTAGGAAATTCTCATTACCAATTGCACCAAATTTCACCTGCAATTTATAACTATGAAAAAGCATTACTCTTAAAACCAAAAGATTCTGTTATTGCAAATAATTTAGAATTTGCCCGCAAATTACTTGTAGATGACATCAAAGAATATCCCAAAGTTGGTTTTGATAAAATTATTAAAAATGCTACTTCGCTTGCAAGTTTTGACACTTGGGCAATTATATCTGTAGTCTTAGCATTTACGTTTTTTCTGCTATTTCTTGGTTATTATTTTTCCGCTAAAGCGATTATAAAGCGTACTTTTTTCACAGGAATGTTTGTGGCTTTTATTGCAATTATCTTTAGTATTTCGGCAGCATTTTTTGAGAAGAATTATTTCGAATCGAACACCACGGCTATTATTTTTGCCGAAAAAACGATTTTGAGAAAAGAAGGAAATCCGAATTCCAAATCGATTATGGAATTGCATGAAGGAACAAAAGTGTATATTTTACAATCCCAAACCAATTGGAAAAAAGTACAACTTACTGATGAAACCATTGGTTGGTTGCAAAGCGATGCGGTTAAAGAGTTGAAGTAAAAAGGTTGTGAGTTTCGGGTTTTTGGTTGCGAGTTACCCAGTTTGCTTAAAAGTATTTAGTTTAATCTTAAAATCTTTTTGAAATAAAAACAAACTTTTAATCAGCCACTTTTTCTTTTAAAGTCAAAAACCATTCGGTTAAAACGGGCAACATATATTCTGATGTTTTTAAAATCGGGTTAAAAAACAACGAGTTTTCTTGGGTTTCTTTGGAAATTAAAGCATCATTTAAATTTATTTTTTGAAACAAACTCAAAATTACTCCAAGAACCAAAGCAGTTTTTAATACGCCAAAAACGGCACCGCCTATTCGGTTTAGAATTCCTAAAAACAAAGCACTTGCTACTTTTGACAGAATTTTAGCTAAAAAAAATATTCCAACTACGACTAAGATAAACGTTAGAATAAAAGCAAAAACTTTGGCCGTTTTAGAATCTCCTATAAAAGCTCCAACCACATTAGAAAATTTCACCGCAATATAAATTCCGGCAAAAAACGAAATTAAAGAAGCAAACTCGACTATTAATCCGTTTTTAATTCCTTTAAAAATTCCTAATGCCAACAAAACGCCAAGTACAATATCTATCATTCCCATAAGAAAGTATAAAACGCAAAGGTAATAGAAAAGATGTGTAGATAATAGACTTGTAGATAATAGACAATAAGAAAAATGCTAATTTAAAATTTGAAATTTCTTATCGACTATTATCTTATCTTTACATCTAAATTAAAATAAGCTGAAAAAACTTGCATCAAGAAGTTTCTCATCTGTTATCAAAAACAAAAAATGTCCAGAGATATTCAATTAAAAGAACGTTGGGAAAGCGTTGTAACTATATTATCCAATCAATTTGCCGATGGCGATACCTTAGATTTAGACGCCATTATTTATTTAATTGGTGTGCAAGAATTAGGTAAGTTTAAAGTCGCCTTTAAAAAGGATGAAAAGGTAAATTTAATGCATATTGCAATTTGCCGACTTTTGGAACCTTATGGTTATTATGAATTCGATTTTTTTGACAAAGAAGGTTGGCCACATTACAGAATAAAAGAAGAATTACCACCATTAAAAGCTGGTGAACAATCTGTTTTAATGAAAGACGCCATTGTAAATTATTTTTTAGAGAAAGAAGTTATTTCTTAATGTAAAAAAAACTAATATTTATTTATGAAAAAACTGTATTTCCTACTTATTTGTTTTATTTGGATTTTGGCTTTGTTTATTTTAATAATTGCCATAACGGATGTATATCCGGATAACCTATTTAAAAAATACAAATTTATTGTTGGAATCGGTTTTATTTCCTTAACCGGATTTCTTAAAATTATTTACAACAGAATTTTTCCTGCAGTTTAACCGTATCTTTTCAAAACGGAAAGAGAGAAATTCTTTTAAAATCATTTTAATCTGCGAACGAAAAAAGTTCTGCTTAATTAGAATAAAACCTTAAACTCGCAACTCGCAACTCGCAAGTTTTTCTTAAATTTGCAGCTTTACAAACAGACCGATGATAGACAGCATAAAACAGCATATTGCAGAAGTTTCTGCTTTTACAACTGCTAAGAAAGAAGAATTAGAAGCTTTTCGTATAAAATACTTAGGAAGTAAAGGAATTTTAAAAGATTTTTTTGCCGAATTGAAAAACGTACCAAACGACCAAAAAAAGGAATTCGGACAAGTAATAAATACTCTAAAAACTGCTGCCGAAGAAAAGGTAAAAACTATTACCGAAACTTTAGAAAGTAGCATTATAGAATTAGGCAAATATGGCGATTTAACTCGTCCTGCCGAACCATTACAAATTGGTTCCAGACATCCTATTTCTATTGTTAAAAATCAAATAATCGATATTTTTTCAACCATCGGCTTCAATGTTTCTGAAGGTCCAGAAATTGAAGACGATTGGCATAATTTTACTGCATTAAACTTGCCAGAATACCATCCGGCGCGCGACATGCAAGACACATTTTTTATTCAAACTAATCCCGATGTTTTGTTGCGTACGCATACATCATCGGTGCAAGTTCGTTATATGGAAAACAACAAACCACCAATTAGAACTATTTCGCCAGGACGTGTTTTTCGTAACGAAGCCATTTCGTCGCGTTCGCATTGTATATTTCATCAAGTCGAAGGTTTGTATATAGATAAAGACGTTTCGTTTGCCGATTTAAAACAAACCTTGCTTTATTTCACTAAAGAAATGTTCGGAAAATCTAAAATCAGATTGCGACCGTCGTACTTTCCGTTTACAGAACCAAGCGCAGAAATTGATATTTATTGGGGTTTAAAAACCGAAACCGATTACCGAATTACTAAAGGAACGGGTTGGTTAGAAATCGGCGGTTGCGGTATGGTAGATCCAAATGTTCTAAAAAATTGCAACATCAATCCCGACGAATTTTCTGGCTTCGCCTTCGGAATGGGAGTTGAACGCATCGCAATGTTATTATATCAAATTGGTGACATTAGAATGTTTTACGAAAACGACATTCGCTTTTTAGAGCAATTCAAAACGCATATTTAATTCTGTCTAAAGTTGAAGGTTTTAAAGGCATAGTGTTTTTGAGCTCAAGACTTTTGACTTTAAGACTTTACGACTAACAATGAAAGCAGAAATAAAAATACCTACCGTAGAAAACGTTTTTCTTGCAGCAGTTGCAGAATGGAGCGATGATTTTATGGAAAACATCTGGAATGTTTATATAATAAACGATTCGGATTATTTAATAGATAACGTAATGGTAGTTTCCTCAGCCAGCGGAACAATAGATGGCGAAATGAAAAAAACGTCGTTATTGCGTCATGCGTTTTTAGAAATTCCAGCGGTATCGGTTCAAAAAATAGAAATGATCGAAAAAAATGTAGTGCAATTAAACAACGAGTTTATGGTAACGTACTTTTTAAACGGCAGTTTGTACGACAAAAAATTCGTCTTCAAGAAAAACTTTCCAGACAAAGAAGAAATAGAAGAAATTCCTATTTTGTTTGTAGATGGTTTTATTGTTAGGTAAATGGTTGCGAGTAGTGGAATTTATTATTTTCAACCGAGTGTTTATTTTAAAATAAATATTGTTATTTCATCTAAAACTCAAAATCTTTAATCCAACTTATCCGTTAATTTTTTGAATACGGTTTTTACATCTTTATTTTCATACAATATTTGATAGACAGCATCTATTATAGGTGTTTTTGCACCGTGTTCTTGGTTTAATTGCCAAGCACTTTTTGTTGCATAATATCCTTCTGCAACCATGCTCATTTCCATCATAGCAGATTTTACCGTATATCCTTTTCCTATCATATTGCCAAACATTCGGTTTCGAGAAAAAACAGAATATCCGGTCACCAACAAATCGCCTAAGTAAGCAGAATCGTTAATGTTACGTTTCATTTTATGCACTTTTCGGATAAATTTTTTCATCTCTCTGATTCCGTTACTCATCAAAACCGACTGAAAATTATCGCCATAACCTAAACCATGAGCAATTCCGGCTGCGATGGCAAAAATATTTTTGAGCATTGCAGCATATTCAGTTCCGATAATATCATCGGATATTTTGGTTTTTATGAAATTCCCTGACAAGGCGTCGGCTACAATTTGAGCCTTTTTTGCATCGCCACAAGCGATAGTTAAATAAGACAAACGCTCTAACGCAACCTCTTCTGCATGACACGGACCGGTTATTACGCCAATATCTTCAAACGGAATATCGTATTCTTTATTAAAATGTTCGCCTACAATAAGACTTGTTTCTGGCACAATTCCTTTTATTGCAGAAAAAATTACTTTATCCTTTAAACTAACAGTAAGTTTTTTTAATTCGGTTCCCACAAAAGCAGACGGAATTGCAAATATTACATAATCTGCATAAGAAATAGCTTCGTTAATGTCTGAAGTAAGTCTTAGTTTTTTAATATCAAATTCTACAGAACTTAAATAATTTGGATTGTGATGGAATTCAGTTATGTGTTCAATTGCAGAATCGTTTCGCATGTACCAAGCAATTTCACTTAGGTTGACACATAACATTTTTGCGATAGCGGTTGCCCAACTTCCACCACCAATTACTGCAAATTTTGGATAATCTTTCATCTTTTTTAGTTTCAAAGGTCAAAAATACATATTTTGAATTAGTATTTTTTACATAGTTTCAAATAAAGATTACTTGTTTACTCGATTTGAGTTTTACTTGATATGATTATTTTGTAACAAATCGCTCGTCTGTTGGCATGATAGTTCCGCATTTATTACAAGTTCGCAATTCTTTTGAATTATAAAAATGATTAAAATGCTTTAAAAAATCGGTTTCAATATCGTTAAGTTCAAAGTAAACTTCGTATAATTTGTGGTTGCAGTTGTCACAAAACCAAAGCAAACCGTCTGGAATTTCTTGACCTGCTCTTTTTCTTTCGACTACTAAACCAATAGAATTTGCATCTCGAACTGGTGAGTGTGGTGTTTTTGCAGGCAGTAAAAACATATCGCCAGAAGACAAATGCATTGCTTTTTTTTCTCCTTCGTCTTGAACAAAAACAGTTATGTTTCCTTCTAACTGATAAAACAGTTCTTCGGTTTCATTGTAGTGGTAATCTTTTCGAGCATTTGGTCCAGCAACAATCATTACAATATAATCACCCGAACTAACGTATAAATTTTTATTGCCAACTGGTGGTTTCAATAAATCCCGATTTTCTTCTATCCACTTTTTTAAATTAAAAGGTTTTTGAATTGCCATAGTTTGTTTTTTTACGAATTTACAAAATAAAAAAAGGTACGCCTAAACGTACCTTTTAATTTTTATTTCATTTCTTTTATCAAGTAAATATAAACCGGAAAGTGATCTGAAAATCCTTCTTCATTTGCCGAGTGTCGAAGTGGATATCCTTTCCATTGACCGGTAGTTTGTATCATGTAAGGTTTATTATATATTCCAGCCTTCCAATATTTAAAAGTAGAATAACTTGGTTGCACAAATTGTTCAGAAACCATTATTTGATCAAAAATATCGCCCGCATCTCTGTAAAATAAAGACGCATTACCTTCTTTTGCCATTTGCTCAAAAGGATTATACACATCGCGTGGTTCTTTTAATTCTGATTTTTTAAGCTTCGCTCCTATTTCTACTTTCACACTTTTATTATAAGCACCATCATTTAAATCTCCCATTGTAATGAATTTCGCTTTTGGATTAATTTTGATTAGCGAATCCATTATCTTCCGGTTTAATGCTCCAGCTGCTTCTCTAAAAGGAGAACTTTTTTTCTCACCACCAGAACGCGATGGCCAGTGATTCACAATTACATTAATTTCTTCACCATCTAAAAAACCAGTAACCAATAATTGATCTCTTGTGTAAACTCGTTTAGATGTTTTATCATCTATTGTTTGATCGTCTGTAAGTTCTTCTTTCTCTTCATCTTTTTTAACAACCTTTTTTTGTTGGTTTTTATAAATCATTAAAGGTATGTTGGAATAACTAGTTACTTTAAAATGTTTTTTACTATAAAGCAACGCGACATCAATTCCTCTTCTATCAGGCGAATCAAAATGTACGATACCATAATCGTTATTTATCAATTTAGGTTGCTTTATTAAATCTTCTAGCACACCACGATTTTCTACCTCGCAAACCCCTAATAAGGTAGGTGCATTATTTGGATTATCTGTGGTTCCTATTTCAGAAATCACGCGAGATAAATTTACCAATTTTTTATGGTATTTTTTAGAAGTCCAATTCTGTGCACCTCGAGGCAACCATTCTTCATCGTTGTTTGTACCGTTAATTGTATCGAATAAATTCTCTAAATTGTAAAAAGCGACGGTATGAACTAAGTACTTTTTGCCTTGTGCGTGAGACGCTGTAACCGCAGTAAACATTAGGAAAATGAGTAAAAAACGTTTCATATTCATATTTTATATATTAATTTATTAACAATCTTTTTGCAAAGTTCGAGCCAAAAGTAGTAATATTATTAAAATAATGTACATTTGCGCGCCGTTAAGTTTTTATTCAGACTTAACTATAAGAAAATTAACATATTATTTTTATGAAAAAACTTGTATTTAGTATTTTGTTTGTAATTCAAACTGCGATGGTTTTAGCCCAAAGCGGAACTGGTTTTACAGGTAAGGTGGTTGACTCAAAAACGCAAAAACCATTAGCCAATGTTGTTGCGGAAATTCAAAACACTAGCCTTACCGAATTTTCAGATGCAACCGGTAGATTTACTTTTAAAGAAGTTGCAACTGGTAATCAATTATTGCGTGTAAAAAGTGTTGGTTATAAAGACCAATTACTTGCAATTGATGTAGAACAAGGTAAAATTTTAGACCTTGGTGTTATTGTTTTAGAAATAGATATTACCGAAGAACAACAACTAAGTTTAATTACAATTGTTGAAAATGACCTAGGTGATGGCAACAGTGGCTCTGAAAACACTGCAGGATTACTGCAAGCATCAAGAGATGCATTCCAACAAGCTGCAGCTTTTAATTGGGGACAAGCACGTTTTAGAATTCGTGGTTTAGACAACGAAAACGGAATGACGATGATTAATGGAGTTGTAATGAACAAAATTTATGACGGTCGTCCACAATGGAGCAATTGGGGTGGATTAAATGACGCAACAAGAAATCAAGAATTTACTTCTGGTACTTCACCTTCTGACTATACTTTTGGAGGGATTTTAGGAACACAAGAAATTAATACTCGTGCTTCATTATATCGTCCGGGAACAAGACTTTCTTTTTCAGGAACTAATACAAACTATAGCTGGAGATCAATGGCTACTCATGCATCTGGAATGAATAAAAACGGATGGGCATTTGTAGTTTCTGGTTCAAGAAGATGGGCACAAGAAGGTTTCTTTGAAGGTACTGATTACAGCGCAAACTCGTTTTTTGCAACAGTTGAGAAAAAATTTAACGATAAACACTCGTTAAACTTTACTTCTATATATGCTTACAACAGCAGAGGAAAATCTTCTCCAAACACACAAGAAGTTACTGATTTGAAAGGATTTAAATACAACTCTTATTGGGGTTACCAAGATGGTAAAAAAAGAAACAGTAGAGATAGAAACATTTTAGAACCAATATTAATGTTAAATCACTTTTGGAGAATTTCTGACAAAACAAATTTAAATACTAGTATCACGCATCAATACGGAAGCATCGGAAACAGTAGAATTGATTTTCAGAATGTTGAAAATCCAGACCCAACTTATTACAGAAATTTACCAAGTTATTTCACTTCTACCTACAACCAAGACGACTATACGGACTATCAAGGAGATAGTCCAGAAAATGTTGCGTTAGCACAACAAGCACAACAAAATTTCACTGCCAACGGACAAATAAATTGGAATGGTTTATATGAAGCGAACAAGTCAACTGCAGATGGAAGAAGTGTTTATGTTTTATATGAGGATAGAACAGATGACAAAACTTGGACAGCAAATTCTGTTTTAAGTTCTCAAATAGCAGAAAACATTACTTTAAATGCAGGTGGAACTTTCAGAAAATTAAAATCTCATAATTACCAGAGATTAACAGATTTGTTAGGTGGTAACTATTTTAATGATGTAGACAATTTTCAATCTACTTTTGCAACACAACAATCTGATGTAAATAATCCAAACAGACAAGTTGGTGTAGGAGACGATTATGGTTATAACTACAATCTTGAAGCAAATACAATTGATTTATTTACTCAATTTAAATTCAATTATAAAAAAATAGATTTTTACTTAGCACAAACTTATAACAGAAGCACATACCAAAGAGAAGGTTTATACAAAAATGGTATTTATCCTACTAACTCTTTTGGAAAAGGTGAAAAATTTAGATATGAAAACTTCGGATTTAAAGGTGGTTTAACTTATAAATTATCTGGAAGACAGTTCTTAAGTTTTAATGCAGCATATTTAACAAAAGCGCCTACTTTAAGAAATGTATATCCAAATGCTAGGTTAAATAAAAATTCTTTAGACAATTTAACCGGAGAAAAAATTACTAGTTTAGATGCAAGTTATATTATTCGTGCACCAAAATTCAAATCAAGACTAACAGCTTATTTTGCAGATATTAAAAATGCAACCGAAACTGCTTTCTTTTTCGGAGAAGGAATTTTTGACGAAGCAGATGGTGCAACTGCAGATGCATTTGTTGCCGAAACTTTAACTAACATTGAAAAAAGAAATATTGGTTTAGAGTTAGGTATGGAATACCAAATAACTTCTACAATTAAGATTATTGGTAATGCAGCTTATGGCGAAAACACATACCAAAATAATCCAAACGTACAGTTAAATAACGATAATTTAGCATCTGCAACAAATACAAATCCTATAGTAGATTTTGGAACTGCAAAATTGAAAGGTTACCGATTATCTGGCGGACCGCAAACTGCAGCATCTTTAGGTATTGAATATAGAGATCCTAAATTCTGGTGGATTGGTGCAAACTACAACTATCTTGCAAATAACTATTTAGACGTTTCTTCGTTACTACGTACTGATAATTTCTTTAAAAACCCAGCAAGTCCATTCGGTTTACCTTTTCCAGAAGCTACAAACGAAAGAGCATCAGAATTATTGAAGCAAGAACAATTTGATTCGTTCTTTTTATTAAATTTGGTAGGTGGAAAGTCTTGGAGAATTGATGGTAAAACTTTTGGTTTCTTTGCATCAGTAAATAATGTTTTAGATATTACTTACAAATCTGGCGGTTTTGAACAATCAAGAAACGCAAATTTTAGAGAAGTAAACCAAGATGTTTCTAGCGGAACACCTTCCTTTGCACCAAAATATTTTTACGGATACGGAAGAACTTATTTCCTAAACTTATACATCAACTTTTAATTTTTAGCTATGAAAATAATAAAAAATATTCTTGCAGTTTTATCGATTCTATCGATAACCGCAATGGTATCATGTTCACCAGAAGATGATATCCGAAATCCAAATTTAAACACGCCTGCTTTTAGTGAAGATTTTTCTGTTGGTGCCGCAGACAACACCGACTTAAATACTCCAGGATGGACAAATATAGCCGAGACTGGGACTGCAAAATGGAAAGAGCAAATTTATAGCGGAAATGCATATGCAGAATTTAGTTCGTTTCAATCAGGTAATGCTGTAAATGTTGCTTGGTTAATCTCTCCAGATGTAGATTTAACAGATAAAACCAATCAAGTACTAGCTTTTAGAGCTTCTCAAAGTTTCGTTTCTTCTAGTGCAAATAGTCTTGAAGTATTAATTGCTACTGATTATGACGGAACAAATTTAACAACTGCAAACTGGGAAAATCTTTCTGCTACACTACCAACCTCTAGCTCTCCTTTTTTTGCTTTTATAAAATCTGGATTTATTGATTTATCTGCTTACAACGGTAAGGTAAACATTGCTTTTAAAGTTAAAGGATCTGGAACAAATACTAACCTTGATGGATCGTACCAGATAGATGATGTAAACATATTTACAAAAATTTAAAAATTGCACTATGAAAAAATTATTAATCAAAATTAGTCTAGTAGCTACAATTGCACTTGGAGTGTTTAGTAGTTGTGTAAACGACGATTCTTATGATGTTCCTGAAAAAACATTAAAGACTTATTTCTTAGAACCAACTAAGACAGTTGCACAAATTAACGCGTTAGCAGGATCATTACCAACAGAATATACTGATGACGACGTAATTGCAGCTTACGTAACTTCAAGCGATGATAGCGGAACTTTTTATAAAAGTATTTCTTTTCAAGACAAAGTTTCATCTGCAGGAACTTTAGTAGGTTTTAGCGTACCAATAAATGCTACTACTTTATTCGGAAAAGGGTTTACACCTGGTAGAAAAATATATATAAAATTAAAAGGATTATATATTGCAAGAGTTTTTGGTTCACTTCAAATTGGGTCATTGTTTAATGGAACTATAGGAAGAATTTCTGAGTTCGAATACCAAAATTATTTATTACCATCTTCTGAAGTTGTTCCAGAAAGTGCTTTACTTAGAACTTTAACTCTTGAGCAAGCTTTTACAGATGCGAATCAAAATACTTTAGTTGATTTAAGCGTTGTTCAATTTGCTGATTCTTCTACCGGAAGAACTTATTATGACGTAGATTCTGGGGGTGGTGCAACAAACCATTTATTATCTTCAACTACAGGAACAACAGAAAGAGTTATTCGTTTTAGCAGTTTCGCATTATTTACTACAAAGCAAGTGCCAACTGGAAGCGGAAAAATAAGAGGTGTTCTAGGTAAATTTAGTTCAACATTTCAATTTGTTGTTCGTTACGAAAGTGATATTCAATTAAACAATCCAAGATTTGACACAAATCCTCCAATTGTTGGTAATGCTTTAGTATTTAACTCAAATTTAAACGAGCCATTTACCAGTTATACCCAAACCAATCAAACCAATTTTCCTAAATATATTAATGATGCTTTTGTTGGTTCAAGATATTGGCAACTAAAAACATTTAGCGGAAATAAATATATTGAATTGAGTGCTTTTAATGGTTCTGGAAATCCTGGAGTAAATGCAAAAACGTATTTCTTTGTACCTGTAAATTTAACAGCTGCAAACACATTTACCTTTAGAAAACAAATTCGTTTTAACGCTGGCGAAGCTTTAAAAGTATTTTATGTAACAAGTGATAAATACACGCCTGGAGATGCTATAGTTATTAGTAAATTTACAGATGTTACTTCTAGCTTTTCTATTTCTTATCCAGCGAATGGCGCTTCTGAAAGTGGTTTTAACTCAGCTGGAATTTACAACATACCAGTAGCAATTACAGGAAATGGGTATTTTGTATTTGAATATACCGGAACTCCAACAGTTACAACTACCGTTCAAATTGATGACATTGTGATTAACTAATCGCATTTTTATTATAATACCAAAAGACCTTCGATTTAGTTCGAAGGTTTTTTTGTTTTAATACTTTTCGAAAAATAGCATCTATTTTCTATTTCAATATCTTTATTGAAGTAAACAATTAGCATCTGATACAAACAGAAAACTCAGCCTCTAAAATCGTTTTAACCATTTAAATCGGTTTGAACTTCATGCTTATTACGATTTTGTTGATTCTAACATTGCGTATTCTTAAAACCAAAAAATAAAGGATTTGAAATTAAATCGAATAAAAGTCATAAAACTCCAACCTATTTGAAAATTATTCTAGTAAATATGTATATTTTTCTATTTTAAGAATACACAATGTTGTAATTCAAAAAATACTTTAACATTCGATTAAAGAATTATTAATATTCGAATCTGGTTTAGAGCGAATTAATTAAAATTGTAACCTATCTAAATAAACTTCCAAAAACCATAATGAATAAAAATCACTGGACAAAAACTCAAAACTTAATCCATAAAAAAAGGTTTAGCAAAAGCTAAACCTTTTAGTTCATTAAAAACGGTATTCTGATTATTTCACAATTAAGAATTCTGATCTTCTATTTTCTGCATGTTGTTCTTCTGTACAATCAGCACCACAAGCAACCTTTGGTTCACTTTCTCCAAATCCTTTTCCAGAAATTCTAGATGCAGGAGTACCTTTAGAGATGATATATTGAACTGTAGATTTAGCTCTTCTTTCTGATAAATCGTAATTGTAAGCATCCGATCCTCTGTTGTCTGTATGCGATTTAGCCATAATAACCAATTGATCGTTATTACGCATTACTTGTATTAATTTATCTAACTCAAATGCACCATCTTGGGTGATATTACTTTTGTCAAATTCAAAATAAATTGGTTTTAAAACTATTTCTGTTTCAGTCACAATAACATCAATAGGATCTAAAGCAGCAGCAATAGCAACGGCCTTTCCTGTACTTTTTGCTGCTGGAAAGTTATTTCCTTCAAAGCCATCTTTTGATGCTTGGATGATATATTCTTTATTACACTCAACACTGTAAGTAACTTCTCCTTTAGAATTACTCATTTCTGTAGCGATGATATTTTTCTTATCGTCTAAAATTGAAACTTTAGCGTTTGCAATTATTGCTCCTGTTTTTAAATTTGTTACTATTACATTTACAGGTACCGCACAAATTGGTGTTGCTCCAAAAATATCATCGTTTCCGTTTCTGTTAGAAGAATAGAAACCTGTATTTTTTGCTTTATTGAAAGTAAATGCAAAATCGTCTTTAACAGAATTAATAGGTTCTCCCATGTTTACAGCTTCTGAATTGTTGGATAAATCTATTCTAAAAACATCTAATCCACCAAGACCTTGACGACCAGATGAAGCGAAAAATAAAGTATTATTATCTTCTGCAATGAAAGGAAAACTTTCGTTTCCTTCTGTATTTACATTTTTACCTAGATTTTCGGGAGTTCCGAAAGTTCCATCTTCTGCTACACTAACTCTCCAAATATCCACACCGCCAAAACTACCTGGCATATTAGATGAAAAATATAACATTTTACCATCTGCACTTAAACTTGGGTTACTAGTAGAATATTCACTATTGTTAAAACTTACCGAAGTTGCTTTACTCCAAGTTGCACCATTTTTAACCGATTTGAAGATGTTGTTTTTACCTAATTTTAGTTTATTCGCTTTATCTTTTTCAAAAGAATTTTCTCTAAAACTGTCGCTTGCGAAGTACATAGTATTTCCATCGCTTGATAATGTAACTGGACCGTCATGAAATCTTGAATTTAATTCAGAAATAGTAACTGGTTCAGAAAATGTCCCAGAATCTCCAAGATTCGACATATAAATGTCTAAATATGGTTGTTCATTCCATCCGTACTTTTTGCGAGCTTCATTTCTTGCGCTAGTAAAATATACTGTGTTACCAGACATAACAGCACCAAAATCAGATTTATCAGTATTTAGTTCCACATTTTTGGATGTATAACTAGGTTTTTTACTTAAAATTCTTGGAACATAGTTAGGATTCTCTTTGAAGGCCATCGCGCGTTGGTCTGTTGGCGCTCCGGCAGCAAATTTTGCCATCTGCTTATTGGATTCTTCATATTTACCATTTGCTTTTAGCATTTGTGCATAACGATAATATGTTTCGGCATCTTGATTTGTTTCTACTGCTTTTGCATACCAAGTTATCGCGTTGGCAGTATCAAACATATTGTAATAGGTATCGGCTAGTTGTTTGTAAACGTATGTGTCGCCTTTTCCGTTTTCAATAAGTTTGTTGTACTCTTTTGCCGCATCAACATACTCGTAGGTATTGAATAGTTTATCGGCTTTTTTAGTATCGTTATTTTGTGCGAAAACCGATGACGAAAAGGTTAAAACGCATAAAGCTATATATAGTTTTTTCATTTTTAGTATGTTTTATATTAGAAATATCTAGGTGACTGAGACACTCTTTTTGCTGAAGGAATATTAAACAACAAAATGAATTCATGTGAAGAAGGTGTAGCAATGTCTAAATCAGATACAATATGATCGTAAGCATATCCTAACCTTAAATTTGGAGTAATTGCATAATTAATCATTGCTCCAAAAGAATCTTGTAGTCTATACGTTGCTCCTAATTCTAATTTATCATACATTAAAAAGTTGGTAGATACATCTAACGAAATTGGTGTGTTTATCGCAGACTTTATCATGGCAAAAGGCTTAAACTTCAAATTTTGATTAATATCAAATACATAACCTCCGGTTAAAAAATAGTGCAACGTTTCTGTACCAAATTTATATTGATTACCATCGTTTTGATTTCTATAATCTAAATATTTTCCTTTTAACATATTTGGAACAGAAAAGGCTAAATACCATTTGTTGGTGTAATAAAAAACACCTGAACCAATATTAGCGAAAGTTCTATTACTATTTTCTTGAAACGCTGGATCATCTGCATCCGGAACATTTCCGTTTCCGATTTCGTCAAAAAGTCCAACCTTATGAAAAGTTGCACCGGCTTTCAAACCAAATGCAAGCCTGCTTTCACCACCCAAGTTAAGAGTATAAGAAAAATCAGCATATAGATTGTTTTCCTCTACTGGTCCGATTTTATCTGTTATTGCAGAAATTCCTAATCCGACATTTCTACCAACTGGACTGTGAAGAAAAAACGTTCCTGTTGTTGGAGCATCTTCAATTTCTACCCATTGCTTTCGGTAAAGCAAACCTCCTGACAAGGCTTCTTTTGATCCAGCATAAGCAGGATTAATCACACTCATATTATACATGTATTGCGTATAATGCGGATCTTGTTGGGCATTTGAATCGACCACACTAAACAGGGCAGCCAGAATTAAGAAATATATTTTCTTCATTGTTTTGTGATTTTTCATTTTTGTCGCTGTTTAGTTTTGTCTATTAATGTATATCCAACCTGATTTGTTCTCGCCGTCATTTTTTTCAAAGACATAGTAATATGTTCCATCTGGAAGTTCTTTGCCAGAATCTGTTTGACCAAACCACTGATTAGTATAATTAACTTTAGAATAAACTTTCGTTCCATAACGATTATATATACTTAATTTTTTAATATCATAACCCGATAGGTCAAAACTATCATTTAAAGAGTCTCCATTTGGAGAAATACCTTTTTGAATTGCACATGATGTTTGATTTGCAGCAAAGGATTCGGTTGTTGAGCAATTAGATATATTAGAAGTTACAGACAAACTATAGGTACCATTAATGTTAACAATAACAGTAGAATTTGTTCCTATCACCATTCCATTTGCATCTGTCCAACTAAATGCATAGTCGGTTGAGTTAAACGTTCCGGTACTTGGAATGGCTTCCAAAACAAAGTTAGTGCCTTGACATTCTCCATTAATAGTAAAGGAAGGATTATCATTAATAGTTACTAAAAACTGTTTTTGTGTACTGCAGTTTCCAGCGCTAGAATTAGCATAAACATAAACTAGTGTTGTTGTAGTTAATGTTGCGCCATTGGCCAACTGCGTTCCTGTACCATTTGGATCTGTAAAATAATTTCCTGTAGTTATTATTGGTAGTACATAATTAGTACAAGCCACAATATCAGGGAAATTACCTAAAGTAGGCGTTGTATTTATAGTTACTGTAAAAGAAGTCTCACTAGTACAATTTGGTGTTCCTCCTGTTTGAGCATACACATAAATAGTCTGGGATGTTGTTACCGATAATCCAACATTTAACTGTGTTCCTGTACCATTCATTCCCGTGAAATAGGAGTTATTAGCAGTTAATGCAGGAAGAACATAACTATCGCAAGCTACAGCATTTGCAACTTGTTGCGCAGTTATCGTTTTGATTGTTACATCAAAACTAGTTTGAGCAGTGCAGTTTGTATTACTTGGATTAGATGCAAAAATATAAATAGTTTGCGAAGAAGTGATAGTTGTTCCTGCTGCTAATGCAGTTCCAGTCCCGTTACTACCTGTGAAATAACTTCCATTTGTAAGTGTTGGTAAAACATAACTTGTACAAGAAGTTATATTAGGAAGAGTGTCTACTGGTGGAATATCTGAAATGGTAACTGTTAGGGTAAAACCAGTTGCGCAACTTCCAGAATCTGGTGTGAAGACATAATTACTAGTTCCTGCAGTATTTGTTGTTACGACACTTGGCAACCAAGTTCCAATAACACTATTTAAAGATGTTGTTGGTAAAGTTACATTTGGTGTATTTAAACATAAAGGACCAATAGGAGTAAATTGTGGAGTAACCGGTGCTGTTATTGTTACCATAACATTTCCTAGTTGTGCACACAAGCCTGTATTAGGTGTAAACACGTAATTAGTAGTTCCAACAGTATTAGTATCTATCGTTGCAGGCATCCATGTTCCAGGCGTTCCTTCAGTAGAAGTAAATGGTAACATTGGTGCCGGTGCATTTTGACATATTGTCGCTATTGGTGCAAATGTAGATGGTGTTGAAGTATTAAAAGTTACATTAATAGAATCTTCGGCATTATTTAATCCACAAACAATTTTACACGTATACGTTCCTGATTGGGTTACCGTTAAAGTAGAACTTGTCTGTCCAATTATTAAATTTGTACCGTTAAACCATTGATAGGTATCGGCACTTTGATTTGTTGCAGTAATAGTATATGAAGCGGCATCACAAAATACTCGATCTGGTCCTAAATTCACACTACAAACAATAGCACAATTTGTTGTCCCTGCATTCGATCCTCCTAAGTTCGTTTGAGTAAAAGTTACTGTACCAGCACTTCCATTAAAATTGGTTATCATTATAACATAAATTTGACCTGAAACTGCATTAGCTAATGTAAAATTTTCTATTGCTGCAGCAGAATAACTACAAGCAACTGCTGTATTTGCAAATAAATTATTACATGAAGCAGCTTGGCTTGTGAAAGGTCCGTATGCAATAAAATCTACGTCAATTCCCAAACCTGTAGCAGTACTAGTTTGTGCAATTTGAAAATTTAATGGTCCAGTATTAGCTACTTCCAAATAAAAGAAAGCAGGGTTTGGAGAACTTCCTAAACAGCCTAACGGTCCAAATCCGGTTTGATTACCTGTTGTACTTGGATAAGACAATCCTGTTGATCCACAAAATGGAGCAGCGTTAGCACATTGAGATGGTGTTGCTACACATAAAGTAAAATTAGCCGTTTGATTTGGCAAATTTCCTTGTGAATAAACTCTTATATAATAAGTTTGACCTACAACCAAATTAGTCAATTGGCTGGTATCGGGATCGCTACACGAAACGCTCACCAAACTACCGCAAGAACCAGAATAAACTGCGTGGTATAAATTAGTAGTACTTCCCGTAACGTTTAACAAATTAATTGTATGCAATGGTGATGTTGCAGTAAATTGAAACCAAACATCATCGTTTGGAGTTCCTCCACAAGGAGCAGTAGGATTAGTTGATGCTGTTGCTCCTGTAATAGTTCCAAAAGTGGTTACATTACAAACAGGGTTTGAATTTACCGGCACTACGATAGCATTTGCACATTCATCATTTGATATTTGAGTAGCAAAAGTAGAAGGGTTTGACCAAGAACTAGCATTAGTTGTACTACAACGTGCTCTAACATACACTTGAAATTGCGTTCCAGGATTAAGATTGTTTATAACAAAAGGGTTTGTAGTTGCTGTTACAAAACCTGTTGAAGTTGGAGTTGGTAATGGAGAACCTGCTGGTAAAACTAAAATTTCCCATTGATTTACTGTTCCAACTTGTGTCCAAGCAATACTTGCACTAGTTTGTGTTATTGAAGTAGCCGTTACGTTTGTTGGACGCAAACAAGTTGGAGCTGGTGCGCAAGTTACATTTGCTTTCCATCCAGATGCTACAGTTGTGGCATTAGATCGGAATCTAAAAGTCAAACATCCTGTTGGTCCTTCTCCTACAAATGGTCCCGGAATCGAAGTTCCCCAAAAAGATCCTGCTAAACCTCCAGGAACTGATCCTGCTGGATTTATACTTGTTAGTTGTGTTGCTGCTATTGAGTTTCCGTCAAAAACATATAACCCATCAAAGGTGGCTTGTGTGTTGAATTCTATAAAGGTTACCGTTACTGCATCTCCAGCATTTACTGGACAAACTGTTACAATATTATCTTCATTATTAGAATAGTTTCCATTAGATCCTCCAGAGTCGATAAAGAATCCTCCACATGCTGGTGGTGCCACTGGAGTTGTGATTGATGGCGATTGTGATGACCATGCGCTTAAATCTGTTGGAGAGCAAACTGCACGAACATAAATAGTGTAACACGTTTCTGGAGTTAATCCAGTTAATTGAAAATTGACATTTGTGTTGGCATTTACAAAACCAGTGGAAGAAGCAGTTGGTGCTGGCGAACCACATGGTAATGCCAAAACTTGCCATTGCGTTGCTGGTCCGGGTGAAGTCCAATTTATAGTTGCTGAGATTGCAGATGTATTAGCTATGGCATTTACTGCATAAGGTTGCGGACAAGTCGGTGCTGGCGCGCAAGTTACACTTGCTAAATACCCACTAGAAACGGTACTTCCATTAGATCTAAATCTAAAGGTTAGACATCCATTTGCTGCCGATGAGGTAAACGAACCTGGATTGGTTGTTCCCCAAAACGATCCTGCAACTCCGCCAGGAACTCCACCACCAGGATTGGTACTTGGTATTAGTGGCGCAGCAATGCTGTTTCCGTTAAAAACATACAACCCATCAAAGGTCGCTTGTGTGTTAAAGGCAGAGAAAGTTACCGTAACGGCATCTCCGGTATTAATTGGACAAATTGTTGCAATTTGATCTTCGTTATTGAAATAGTTTCCTGCTTGACCTCCAGAATCTACTAAAAATCCACCACATGCTGGTGGTGCAATTTGTGTTGTTATTGTTGGCGGTTGAGAAGACCACGTACTTAAGTCTGTTGGAGAACAAACCGCACGAACGTATATGTTATAACATGTATCTGAACTCAAACCTGTTAATAAGAAATTTACATTGGTTGTTGCTGTCACAAATCCTGTAGAAGTTGCTGTTGGTGCTGGAGAACCACATGGTAATGCTAAAACTTGCCATTGGGTTACCGTAGCTGGTGAATTCCAATTGATAACAGCTGTTGTTGCCTGAACATTGCTTGTTGTTACTGCAATTGGTTGCGGACATGTTGGTGCTAGCGTGCAAGTTACACTTGCTGACCAACCTGTAGCAACAATTGATCCGTTAGATCTAAATCTAAAGGTCAAACAGCCGTTTGCTGCAGAAGAGGTAAAGGAACCTGGATTGGTTGTTCCCCAAAAAGAACCTGCTAATCCACCAGGAACTCCACCACCAGGATTGGTACTTGGTATTAATACTCCGGTAGCAATTGAATTGCCACTGTAAACATATAATCCATCGGAATTGGCTTGGGTATCAAAAGAGTTGAAGGTTACTGTTACCGCATCGCCTGTATTTATAGGACATATAGTGACAATAGTATCTTCATTATTGGCATAAGATTGGTTGGCTCCACCAGAATCAGTGAAAATACCGCCACATGCTGGTGGTACTTGTTGGGTAGTGACTGTTGGTGGTTGGGTTGACCAAGCACTAAGATTAGTTGGTGAACAAACCGCTCGAACATAAATGTTATAGCACGTATCTGGGTTTAATCCGGTTAATGAAAAATTGACATTAGTAGTTGCCGTTACAAAACCGGTAGAAGATGCTGTTGGTGCTGGCGCAGTACATGGTAATGCTAAAACCTGCCATTGGGTTGCTGTTCCTGTTTCTGTCCAGTTTATTGTAGCTGTTGTAGCTGTTGGAACAGTTGCTTTAACTGCAATTGGCTGTGGACACGTTGGTGCTAGCGCGCAAGTGATACTAGATGTCCAACCTGCTGCGACAGTAGTTCCATTAGATCGAAATCTAAAAGTCAAACAGCCATTTGCTGCAAAGGAGGTAAACGATCCTGGGTTGGCTGTTCCCCAAAAAGAGCCTGCTAATCCACTAGGAACGCTTCCTGCTGGATTAGTACTTGGTATTAGTATTCCAGATGCTACTGAATTTCCGCTATACACATACAAACCATCAAAGGTTGCTTGGGTATTAAACGTATTAAAAGTTACGGTTACCACATCGCCTGCCGTAACAGGACAAATAGTTACCGTCGTATCTTCATTATTTGTATAATTACCCGTTATACCTCCAGAATCTATGTAGTTTCCTCCACAGATAGGCGGCGCTACACTGGTTGTAAAATTAAAAGGTCCAGCCCAACCACTAAAGTTGCCTGGACTACAAACTGAACGAACAAAATATTGGTAGTTTGTATTGGATGTTAATCCTGTTGCGGTGTATGGCAAAGCTCCAGAATAAGAAACACCCACTCCTGTTGGTGTAGCTGCCGTTGGTAGTACTTCTATTTGCCAAGAGGTTACTCCAGGACTTGTCCAAGATAAATTGGCGCTGTTAAAAGTGATTCCTGTTGCAGTTAATGCCGTAGGATTAAAACATTGTTGTACTACTTGCACATCGTCAATATACCAACGATCTCCAGCAAGTCCAGCACCTGGTTGGGTGAATTGTCTTACAAAAGCGATGTAAACAGATTGTCCTGCAAAAGCACTCAAGTCTACCGTTTTCTGAATATATACATCAAAATTGGTAGGTGTTGTAGATGGCGCAGTTGTATGAAGAGTAGTTTCTGAGTACTGTTGTACTATACTATAGGCATTTGGATTTATCTGAGTCGCCGTAGATGGGGCAACTTTAATCTGATAAATAGTATTTTGATCTCCATTGGAACCCGTACGTGTCCAAAATTTTAATTGGCCATTTACAGGAATCGTTACAAGAGGAGTGGCTAAATAATCTTCGGATGTATTGCCTTGATTGATGTTATCTCTATCAATAAATGTAGCATTCGCACCAGCATAAAAATTCCCAGCTCCGTTTATGACATCCCAACGACGTTGCAATCCAACGCCATTATCAAAAACTTGCCATGTGTTTCCTGGTACCGATGTTCCCAATGTCCACTCGGATGGTGTGGTAGGAAAAGGTAAATCTGGACCACCTGTACTCTCAAATCCTTCTAATGGCAACCCTTGGGAAAAG
>JBLIJW010000033.1:0-25828 GCA_047636155.1 Flavobacterium sp.
CATTGCAGTAAATAACTTTGTTCTTTTTATAAAAACTTCCTTCACATTAGGATTAACAACCAAATCTACATAACGCATTCTGTATCGTAATTCTGGATCGATAAATGCATCGTGTATATTTCCTTCGGTATCCGTTTTAGGCAAAGGTAATGGTCTCAATGTTTTGCTTAACAAAGTTAAATTAGTAACTTTTATCGTTTTTTCTCCTACCATAGTGGTAAAAAGTTCTCCTTCAATTCCGATGAAATCGCCTAAATCAATTAGTTTTTTAAAAACTTCATTATAAAGGGTTTTGTCTTCTCCCGGACAAATTTCGTCTCTATTTATATAAATTTGAATGCGTCCTTCGCTGTCTTGTAATTCTGCAAAAGATGCTTTTCCTTGAATACGTGTACTCATAATTCTACCTGCAAGAATTACCTTTTTACCTTCTTCAAAATTTTCTTTTACCTGTTTACTAATACTATTAACCGGAAATAAATTCGCAGGATAAGGGTTGATTCCAAGGTTTCGTAAAGAAGTTAATTTTTCTCTTCGGATTAATTCTTGTTCTGAAAGTTGCATAGTATACATATATTTAAGCTTGCAAAGATAATTTATAAGAATCAAAATTACTAACTAGTTTTTGATTAAATCTTTATCAAAAAAGGAAATATATTTTTTGAAAAATTTAGGTTCTTAATTCTATTTTTGATAAATTTTTTAAAGGATTTTTTCTTAAAAATGCAATATTTAAAAAATCTAACTACTTTTGCTGCGTAAAAAAAAGTAAATGGCAAAGAATTTAGTTATAGTCGAGTCGCCTGCAAAGGCAAAAACAATTGAGAAGTTTCTTGGTTCTGATTATCAAGTAGAATCAAGTTATGGTCATATTGCCGACTTACCATCTAAAGAAATTGGAGTTGATGTTGCTAATGGTTTTAAACCAAAATATGAAGTTTCTGCAGATAAAAAAGCACTTGTAGCCAAACTTAGAGGATTGGCTAAAAAAGCAGAAATGGTTTGGTTGGCATCAGATGAGGATCGTGAAGGAGAAGCAATATCTTGGCATTTATCAGAAGAATTAAATTTGAATAAAAATAATACAAAGCGTATTGTTTTTCACGAAATTACAAAAACTGCAATTCTTAAAGCAATTGATAATCCTCGTGAAATTGATTATAATTTGGTTAATGCACAACAAGCAAGACGCGTTTTAGATCGTTTAGTAGGTTATGAGTTGTCTCCAGTTTTGTGGAGAAAAATAAAAGGTGGATTATCTGCGGGTAGAGTACAGTCTGTTTCTGTTCGTTTGATTGTAGAAAGAGAACGTGAAATTCAAAATTTCAATGCAGTTGCTTCCTATTCCGTAGTTGCAGAATTTTCTACAGAACAAGGCAAATCCGTAAAGGCAAAAATTCCTAAAAATTTTAGTACTAAAAAGGAAGCAGAAGATTTTTTAAACAAAAATAAAAATGCAATATTTAGAATTGCAGATTTAGAAACGAAACCAACTAAAAAATCTCCGGCCGGACCATTTACCACTTCTACCTTACAACAAGAAGCTGCCAGAAAATTATATCTTCCTGTAGGAATTACAATGCAACTTGCACAGCGTTTGTATGAAGCAGGGTTAATTACTTATATGAGAACGGACAGCGTAAATTTAAGTAAAGAAGCAATGGATGCTGCACAAGCGGAAATAATAAAATCATATGGGAAAGAATTTTCTAAACCTAGAACATTTATTAATAAAAGTAAAGGCGCACAAGAAGCTCACGAAGCAATTCGTCCTACAGAAATGTCGCGACATACTGTAAATATAGATCGCGATCAAGCACGATTATATGATTTAATTTGGAAACGAACTTTGGCATCTCAAATGAGTGATGCGCAACTAGAACGAACCAACGTAAAAATTAAGGCCAACAACCACAGCGAATTATTTACTGCTTCTGGAGAAGTAATAAAGTTTGAAGGTTTCTTAAAAGTATATTTAGAAGGTAATGATGATGACGAAGAAGAGCAAGAAGGAATTTTACCTGCTTTAAAAGTAAATGAAATTTTAGATAATGATTTTATTACTGCAACTGAAAGATACACCCGTCCGCCAGCTAGATACACAGAAGCTTCTTTAGTTAAAAAATTAGAAGAATTAGGAATCGGAAGACCATCTACTTATGCACCAACAATTTCTACCATTATTAACAGAAGTTATGTAGAGAAAGGAACTTTAGAAGGTCAAGAAAGAAAATATACCCAACTGATATTAAAAAATAATAAAGTAGAGGATAAAATTCTTATTGAAAACACCGGAGCTGATAAAGGGAAATTGGTGCCAACAGACATTGGTACTATTGTGACAGATTTTTTAGTAAAAAATTTCGATTCGGTTTTAGATTATAATTTTACAGCAAAAGTAGAACATGATTTTGATGAAATTGCTGAGGGAAATATGGATTGGACCACCATGATGAAGGAATTTTATGATAAGTTTCATCCGAAAGTAAAAGACGTAGAAGAAAATGCCGAAAGAGAATCAGGAGAACGAATTTTAGGAACTCATCCAGAATCTGGTAAACCAGTAAGTGTAAGATTAGGAAAATTTGGTCCGATGGCTCAAATTGGTGATGCAGAAGACGAAGAAAAAAAATTCGCAAGCCTTCGTGCAGAACAAAATATTGGAAATATAACTCTAGAAGAAGCTTTAAAATTATTTTTACTTCCTAAAAATTTAGGAACTTATAAAGACGAAGAAGTGGAGGTTAGTATTGGGCGTTTCGGACCTTTTGTTCGCTTCGGAACTACATTTGTTTCTTTGCCAAAAGGAGAAGAACCATTAGATGTAGATTTAGAGCGAGCGAAGATTTTGATTGATGAAAAAATAAAAGCAGACGCACCAATTGCTACCTACAAAGGAGAAGGCGTTCAAAAAGGAACTGGAAGATTCGGACCTTTTATAAAATGGGATGGTATGTTTATTAACGTCAATAAAAAATATGATTTTGATAATTTGTCACAAAAAGATATCGAAGAATTAATTGACGATAAGATACAAAAAAATATAGATAAAGTACTCCATGAATGGAAAGAGGAAGGTATTTTAGTAGAAAAAGCAAGATGGGGAAGGTCTGTTATTACAAAAGGAAAAATTAAAATTGAACTTTCTAAAGATATTGATGCGGCAAGTTTAACTTTGGCTGAGGTACAAGTAATGATTGAGAAAAAAGCACCTGCAAAAAAGACCGCCGCAAAAAAAACAGCAACAAAGAAACCAGCAGCAAAAAAAACAACACCTAAAAAGAAATAAACTATGTCGGAGTTAGAATTTTTAAAGCCAATAAATTCAGTTTTATTAAACGCTTTGTATAATTTAGCTACGCCATATTTGGGCAAAAAAGTAATTTTTCATTCAGAAACAGAAGTTCCTGATCTCGATAAAATTGAAATAGCCATTCTTGGAGTATTAGAAAATAGAGGTGAAGGAAATGAAAATAAAAATCACAATTTAGATGATTTTAGAATGCAACTGTATTCCTTATTTCCAGGTAATTGGAGCCAATCCATTGCAGATTTAGGAGATTTACTTCCTGGTGAAACCCTAGAAGATACTTATTTTGCTCTTAAAGAAATTTGTGCCGGATTGATAAGGCGAAAAATTATTCCGATAGTAATTGGAGGTACGCAGGATTTAACTTACGCCATATATAGAAGTTACGATTCCTTAGAACAAATGGTTAATTTGGCTGTAATAGACAATAAATTTGATCTAATGATATCCGAAAAAACACATCCAAAAGAGTCATATTTAAATAGAATAATATTAGAAGAACCAAATAATTTATTTAGTTTTTCTAATATTGGATACCAAACTTATTTTAATTCACAAGAACAATTAGATTTATTAGAAAAATTATATTTTGATGCATTTCGACTAGGTGAAATTATAAAAGACCATACGATTGCAGAACCAATTTTACGGGATGCAGATATTGTGAGTTTTGATATGAATGCGGTTAAATCAGAAACTTCTGGAAATCTAAAAGAGTTTAATCCAAATGGATTTGACGGCATTCAAATTTGTACTTTAGCACGTTATTCAGGAATAAGTGATAAAGTAAGCTGCTTTTCAGTTTTCAATCATCAATATTCCAAAAATGAAAGTATTTTACTAAGTCAAATTGTTTGGTATTTTATAGAAGGTGTGCACTTGCGAAGTCAAGAATATCCATTCGGAAGTCACTGCAATTATTTTAAATATATAGTCCCTATTGAGGATGAGGAATTAATATTTTACAAAAGCGATAAAACGGATAGATGGTGGATTGAAATTCCAAAAATTAATAAAAATTATAATAATTCAGCAACAAATTCGTTATTACCTTGTTCAAAAGAAGATTATTTGGCAGCATGCAATCAAGAATATCCAGAAAGGTATTGGAAAGCCCAACGAAAACAAATTGTTTAGAACGTTATAGTTAATAATTTAACTTTAAGGAATTTTTGTAAGAAAAAAATTATATAAAATACTAAATAATGTATTTTAACGCATTTTTTTACCTTTAATCGACATAATTTTTTTATTGTAAGAAATATTTAACTAAATTTGTTCCTTTGTTGTAAAAATTAAGATTATTTAATTGTTTTTTTGAAAAATAATAGATAGGTTTACGACCTCAAAATTAAGTACATAATTAACCCGAGTATATATGAAGAAGTTCATTGCATTTGCATTTATTTTATCACTATTGGCTAGCTGTGGCAAATCCTCCGATAAAGGAGAATTGGTCGGTGCGCCAGGTAGAAAATGGAATCCAGAGAAACCATACGGAATGACATTAGTTCCTGGTGGTGCTTTTATTATGGGTAAATCAGATGATGATTTGGCCAATTTACAGGATGCGCCAACAAAAACTGTTACTGTTCGTTCTTTTTATATGGATGAAACTGAAATTACCAATAGTGAATACAGACAATTCGTAAATTGGGTTCAAGATTCTGTTACCAGAATGAGATTGGCAATTTTGGCCGAAGATGTCGGACAAACTTCTACTACAGGAGGTGGTTCTAGAAATGCTTCTAGTATAGGTGCTTATGCATTTAACGATACAGATCCTGCAAAAATGACTCCGTATGATAAATATATGTATGAAAACTATTACAGCATTGGAACAGAAGAAGATCCATATGCTGGAAGAAAATTAAATAAGAAAATCAAATTAATTAAAGATACAAAAAAATATCCAGACGAATATTATACAGAAGTTATGGATTCTATGTTAATTCCTATGGCAGAATCTTACAATGGTTTGAGATCTGTTGATGTTAATAAATTAGAATTTAGATATTCTTGGATGGATATTCAAGCTGCGGCCAAAGCTAAAGTTGGTAAAAGAAGTAGTTTTGTAAAAAATGAAAAAGTAAAAATTTATCCTGATACTACTGCTTGGATTAAAGACTTTGCTTATTCTTACAATGAGCCAATGCATAACGATTATTTCTGGCACCAAGCTTATGCAGACTATCCAGTTGTCGGAGTTAGTTGGGTTCAAGCTAAAGCATTCTGTGCTTGGAGAACTTTAAATAAAAACACCTTTTTAAAGAAACTTAAAAACAGAGACAATATAAATTCGTTCCGTCTTCCTACAGAAGCAGAATGGGAATACGCCGCGCGTGGTGGTTTGCAATCTGCAACCTATCCATGGGGTGGTCCATATACTAAGAATGACAGAGGTTGCTTTTTGGCAAACTTTAAACCAAATCGTGGTGATTATGCTGCTGATCAAGCGTTATACACGGTTGAAGCAAAATCATATGATCCTAATGGATATAATCTTTACAATATGGCAGGTAACGTAGCTGAATGGACCGATTCTTCTTACGACGCAGCATCATACGAATATGTTTCTACTATGAATCCTAACGTTGCAGATACTTCTAATAAAAGAAAAGTGGTTCGTGGCGGTTCGTGGAAAGATGTTTCTTACTACTTACAAGTAGCCACTAGAAATTTTGAATACCAGGATACAGCAAGAAGTTACATTGGTTTCCGCACAGTTCAGGATTACATGGGAACTCAGACTACGGGGAATTCAAAAAAAATTAAACTATAAATTAACTAACTTACATATTTAACTAACTTAACTAACTAAAATTTTATTATTATTATGGCATTACCTAAAAAAGTTATGAATTTCGCCTATGGAATGGGTGCGGCAGTTGTAATTATTGGAGCTTTATTCAAAATTCAACACTGGCAAGGAGCCAGTGAAATGTTAATCATTGGCTTAGGAGTAGAGGCTTTTATTTTTGCATTATCTGCATTCGATCCAGTGGATAAGGATTTAGATTGGTCTTTAGTTTATCCTGAATTAGCTGGAGGTGAAGCACAAACTAAAGCCATAAAAAAAGAAGATCCAAAAGAAGCTCAAGGTCTTTTATCTCAAAAATTAGACAATATGTTGAAAGAAGCAAAAATAGATGGTGAATTAATGGCTTCTTTAGGAAATAGTATCAAAAATTTCGAAGGTGCAGCAAAATCAATAACTCCAACGGTAGATGCAATGGTTGGTCAAAAGAAATATGCTGAAGAAATGAGTAAAGCTGCAACACAAATGGAAGCATTAAACGGTTTATATCAAGTGCAATTACAAAGCGCCGAAAGAAATGCTCAAATTAACAATGAAGTTGCAGAAAATAATCTTAAATTAAAAGATCAAATGCAATCGTTAACTTCTAACCTTTCTACATTAAATAATGTATATGGTGGAATGTTATCTGCAATGGGAAATAAAGCGTAATTAGTTTTAAACTAAATTTATATTTCAATTAAACAATTTTAAACTAAACTTATTACAATGGCAGGAGGAAAATTAACCCCTAGACAGAAGATGATTAACCTAATGTATTTGGTTTTCATCGCTATGTTAGCACTAAATATGTCCAAAGAAGTATTATCTGCTTTTGGATTAATGAATGAAAAATTTGAAGCAGCAAATACAAGTGCTGTTGCAACTAACGAAAGTATGTTAGCGGCATTGGATAAAAAGGGTGAAGAAGATCCTCGTTTTGCTGAAGCAGCTAACAATGCCAAACAAGTTGCTTCTATATCAAAAGACTTTTTTGCTTACTTGGGTACTTTAAAGTCTGATGCTACAGAAGGTATAGAGATTGATGAAGAAACAGGAAAATTGCCTTACGAAGAAATGGATAAGGGTGCAACTATTGATGAAAAATGGTTTAAAGGTGACGGATATTCTGATAAGGGTACCGAAATCGTAAATCGTTTCAATAAATATGTGACAGATATGAAAGCGACAATAAGTGGTAACTCCAAATTACAAGGAGTTGTTTCTGAGGTTGCTGCCAAATTCAATACAAGTGATATTATGGATAATGAAGGAACAACAAAAAAATATTTGGACTATCATTTTAAAGGTTTTCCTGGGATTGCGTCCTTAGCGAAGTTAACATCTTTTCAGAATGATGTCAAAAAAGCGGAATCAGATATTTATAGTATACTTTTAGGTAAGGCAGCAGTAGAGGCATCTTCTATGAAAAACTTTACAGCTTTAGTAGTATTAGATAAAAATGCTTACTACCAAGGAGAGAAAGTTACTGGTAAGGTCGTTCTTGGTAAGTATGATGCGAACACTAAACCAACATCGTTTGTTGGACCAGGTAAAATTGAAAATGGACAAGCTGTTATTAGTATGACTGCTGGTGCCGTTGGAGAGCAAAAAATTGCTGGAAAATTTACATTCGTTCAAGATGGTGAAACAATTCCTTTACCTTTTGAAGGTAAATATGTAGTTGTTCCACGTCCAAATTCTGCTAATATATCAGCAGACAAAATGAACGTAGTTTACAGAGGATTACCTAACCCAATGACAATTTCATTTGCTGGTATTTCTGATAATAACGTAAACGCTTCTGCTCCAGGTTTAACTAAGGCTGGTGGAAATGGTAAATATTTCTTGAATCCTGGCAGTGGTTCTGAAGTAACAGTTTCTGTGACAGGTAAAATGTCTGATGGAAAATCGGTTTCTGATAAGAAAATGTTTCGTATCAAAAATATTCCGGCTCCAGCAGGTGCAATTGCTGGTACTGTGGGTACCGTTCCAGGTGCGAAATCTCGTTTAGAAGTTTCTACAGTTTCGGCTGTACTTGAAGATTTCTTGTACGACTTAAAATTCAGAGTAACACAATTTGCTTTCAAGGTTCCTGGACAAGCTACAATAATAGTAAATGGTGATAGAGTTAACGCGCAATGTAAAGCCGCATTGGCAAGAGCTGGTCGTGGAGATCAAATCATAATTTCTGATATTAAAACTGTTCTTGTAGGAGACGGATCTGGTATTAAAACGAAACCAGCTGCAAGTGTTATTTACGAAATACAATAAATTTTATTCCTTTTCGTTACTATTAAATATAGAATTTACAATATGAAACTTAAAATCACCCTTTTCATTTTAGCATTAACCGGAAGTTTTTCTTTCGCTCAGTCTAATTTGCTCAATGCTAAAACTCCAGACGAAATTGGAAAGAAAACAGCAGCCCAACAAGATTCGGATAACGATAAGCCACTTCCTTATGGATATGTTCATGATCGTGATATTTTGATGGGAAGATATACCTGGGAAATTATTGATTTAGATGAAAGAGTTAATTTTCCTTTGTATTTTCCTATTGACACAGCAAATATTGGTGCAGATAGGCGTTCTTTGTTTCAAGTATTGTTAAATGGAATAAAATCTGGTAAAATTACAGAAGTATATGCAGATTCTTATTTCAACACTAAGAAATCTTTAAAAGACATGTCTTCTAGTTTTACTTACATCGATACAATCGGTACAGGTTTTGACGAAATAAATAATAATTATGACGCTTATTATCCAAAACCAATTACTTCAAGAACAAAGGTTAACGGTAAATTTGTAACAGAAACAAGTACACCAGAAGCAAAACAGTTAGATCTTCAATATATTAATAAAAGGGAATTAACTGCACAAGATGTATCTGGGTATAAAATTAAGGGTTATTGGTACTTTGACAACCGTCAAGGGGAATTGAAATACCGTCTTTTAGGAATTTGTCCTGTTGCGCCAGAAGCAAGAGAAGCAGGAACGGATAATGCAGACGTTATCGAATTGTTTTGGGTTTATTTTCCTTCTGTTAGAGATGTCTTGCACAAAGCAACGGCTTTTAACCCTAAAAATGCCGCTGCTCCAATCACCTTTGATCATTTATTAAATTCTCGTCGTTTTAATGGGATAATTTATAAAGAAGATAATGTTTATGGGGATAGAACGGTAGATGAGTATATGAAGGAAAATGCGCAATTGCAACTTCTAGAGTCAGAAAAAATAAAAGAAAATATTCGTAATTTCGAGCAAGATATGTGGAATTACTAGGTATAAATTATTTAGAAAAAAACTCCTGCCGTAAAAGGTTAGGAGTTTTTTTATTTAAACAAGTTGTAAAGTATGTTAGATTATATTATTGTTGGTTGCGGATTGGCGGGAGTTGCTTTTGCAGAACATGTGCAAAAACATAATCGTAGTTTTTTGATTATCGCCGATGATTCTCAAAACTCTTCAGTTATTGCAGCAGGATTGTACAATCCTGTTGTCTTAAAACGATTTACACCCGTTTGGAATGCGCAAGTACAATTAGATTTAGTTTCGGATTTTTATTCTCATTTAGAAAATAAATTAAATGTAAAATTAGACTTTAAAAACCGATTGTTCAGAAAGTTTACTTCAGTAGAAGAACAGAACGATTGGTTTGCTGCAGCCGATAAAAACAGCCTGAGTGATTTTTTATCTACCGATTTGGTAAAGTTCGTAAGTAACCATATACCAGCAGAATTTCAATTTGGAGAAGTTTTGCAATCTGGTTATTTAGATACAGCACTTTTAATTGAAACCTACAAACATTTTTTATTAAAGAATAATAAATTATTGTCAGAATCTTTTCAATACAATCAATTGATTTGTACGGATACCATACAATATAAAGAATTCCGTTCCAAGCATATTGTTTTTGCCGAAGGTTTTGGTATACATAAAAATCCATTCTTTAAAAATATTCCGCTTGACGGTACCAAAGGAGAATTGTTGATTGTACATTCTCCCGATTTAAAAGTAAATGAAATCGTAAAGTCGGCTATATTTTTAATTCCCTTAGGCAACGATTTATACAAAGTTGGTGCAAACTATAACAGAGAAGATAAAACAAATATTCCAACAGAAGAAGCAAAAGAAGAATTGCTGTCGGAACTTTATAAATTGATATCCATTCCTTTTGAAATTGTCCAACATAACGCTGGTATTCGTCCAACGGTAAGAGATAGAAGACCAATATTGGGTTCACATCCAAAATATAGCAACATGCATATTTTAAACGGACTTGGCACGCGCGGTGTAATGCTAGCTCCAGCCATGGCAGCCGATCTTTTTAATTATATCGAAAACGATATTCCTTTAGATGTTACTATTAACATTAAACGTTTTAAAAAGTGGCATGCAACTATTTAATATTTTTCCAGTCTGGTTTGTAACTCACAAACATATTAATATATATATTTCTTGCAAGTCTTGCAGTTATTGGCATAAGTATTAAAATACCCACAATAATAGCAAATAAATTTTGGTTCACGTTTAAAGTAAAAAATAAATTTAGACTTACAAAAACTGCAACTCCAATAGCAACCGTTAATCCATAGCTAACATACATTGCACCATAAAAAAAAGATGGTTCTACTTGATACTGTAATCCGCAATGACCACATTTCTCTTCCATTTTATACAAAGTTGTAATTTTATACGGATTTTTTACTGCATACATACTTTCTTCTTGGCATCTAGGACAAGTTCCTGTTAAAATGCTATATAATTTGGATCCTTTTTTTAACATTTGCAAAATAATTGTTGATTTGTGGTGTTATGCAAAGTTACAAAACATCTTACCCACAAATTATTTATAATCTGAATATTTAAAATTTTAAAAAGCGATGCTTAATATACACAATTTATCCGTTTCATTTGGCGGAACCTATCTTTTTGAAGAAGTTACTTTTAGGCTTGGTTCTGGCGATCGAGTAGGTTTAGTAGGAAAAAATGGTGCTGGTAAATCAACAATGCTTAAAATTTTATCAGGAGATTTGAAACCCGATTCTGGACAGATTGCTACAGAAAAAGAAATAAAAATGGGTTTCTTGCGCCAAGATATTGATTTTGAACAAGGCAGAACCGTTTTAGAAGAAGCGTATGAAGCATTTGTTGAAATTAAGATTGTAGAGAAAAAACTAGAACAAGTAAATCATTTACTAGTCACCCGCACTGATTATGAAAGCGAAGAGTATTCGCAAATCATTGAAAATTTAAGCGATTTAACTCATCGTTTTGAATTACTTGGTGGATATAATTATGTAGGAGATACAGAAAAGATTTTATTAGGATTAGGTTTTAAACGAGAAGATTTTAATAACCAAACAGATACTTTTTCTGGTGGATGGCGAATGCGAATTGAACTTGCAAAATTACTTTTGCAATCCAATGATATTTTGCTTTTGGATGAACCAACAAATCACCTGGATATTGAAAGTATTATTTGGCTTGAAGGATTTTTAAGAAATTTCCCCGGTGTTGTGGTAATTGTGTCCCACGATAGAATGTTCCTAGATAATGTTACAAATCGCACCATCGAAATTTCTTTAGGTAAGGCCTATGATTTTAATAAAGCCTATTCGCAGTATTTAGAATTGCGTCATGAAATACGTGAAAAACAACTAGCAACTCAAAAAAATCAGGCTAAGAAAATAGAGGAAACAGAAAAGCTTATTGAGAAATTTCGGGCCAAAGCTTCCAAAGCTTCGATGGCGCAATCTCTTATTAAGAAATTAGATAAAGTAGAGCGTATTGAAGTAGATGAAGACGACAACTCGGTAATGAATATTTCTTTTCCTGTTTCTAAGGTTCCGGGTAAAGTTGTGATTGAAGCAGAGAAAGTAACAAAGGCGTATGGAGAAAAAGTTATTTTAAAAGATATTTCATTACTGGTAGAACGGGGAAGTAAAATTGCCTTCGTAGGTCAAAATGGTCAAGGAAAATCTACTTTTATTAAAGCAATAGTAAATGAATTTAAATATTCTGGAGAGATTAAATTGGGTCATAATGTGCAAGTAGGTTATTTTGCCCAAAATCAAGCGGAGTATCTTAACGGAGAAATTACTTTATTACAAACAATGGAAGATGCAGCAACAGACACGAACAGAAGTAAAGTTCGCGACATGCTTGGGTCATTCTTATTTCGTGGTGACGATGTAGATAAAAAGGTAAAAGTACTTTCTGGAGGAGAACGCAATCGTTTAGCGCTATGTAAATTGCTCTTGCAACCAATAAATGTTTTGGTTATGGATGAGCCAACAAATCACCTAGATATTAAATCTAAGAATGTATTAAAAGCAGCATTACAAAAATACGAAGGAACGTTACTTTTAGTTAGTCACGATAGAGATTTCTTGCAAGGAATGTCTAATTTAGTATACGAGTTTAAAGACCAAAAAATAAAAGAATATTTAGGCGATATTAATTACTTTTTAGAACAACGCAATCTAGAGAATATGCGTGAAGTAGAGAAAAAAGATATAATTAAAAAGGAAGCAGCTTCAGTTACTAGTAAAACTAGTTATGAGGATCAAAAGAAAATGAAGTCATTGCAAAATAGATTAAGTAAAATTGAAAGTCTTGTAAAGCAATTGGAAGGAGATATCCAAAAAGACGACAAATCACTGGCGTCTAACTACGATAAACATATTGAAGATGCTAATTTTTTTAAAGCCTATAACAAGAAAAAAGCAGATTTAGATCAACTTTTAAACGATTGGGAAACCGTTCAAACAGAAATTGATTCGCAGTAATTATTCTATTAAACCTATTTTTTTGCTGTGAGCAATAGCTTCAGAACTGTGTTTAAAATAACATGCGGAAATTCCTATAGATTCAATGTTTTTCATTATTCCTACAGTCTTTTCTTTCTTGCCATGCGCAGTTTGTCTTATATAAACCGCTTTTATAGTTAACGGAAATATTTTGCAAATAGATTCGTATAAATAAGGATCGTATTGCGAATCATCTCCTAAAAGGGTGTATTTCAAGTTGGGATAAAACTCTAAAATATGTTTTATTTTTTCAAATTTGTGGTTGTGACTTCCTCTTCTAGATAAAAATAAATCGATTAGGCTAGTTTTAATATTTTTTAATAATAAAACGGCTCTTGGTAATTCGTTAAGATCTATAAATTTTGTAATAAAACGATATAAATTCCACTCGCTACTAGACACATAAAAAAAAGAATTCCGTTCTAAATCGTTGCTTCTTCCAGCAGAACTTAGTGCTTGGTAGTGCTTTACAACATCTGCAAAGACTTTTCTGTCATATACATTTCTAAACAATAAAATATATAATTTTCTAAAAATATTTTGAGTGTGCGAAATCAAGAATGTATCATCAATGTCAGATATAAATCCAAAATTACCGCTGTAAGGCTTTAAAAAATCACCTGTTTCAAAAACTTCTTCGCCATCATTAAAAACACTAACAGTATAATTTTGCCAACCATTTTGATTTATTGCAACGGTTGGAATACAAAATTTAAAGTAACCATCTTGCATTGTTTTAGTTTCTATTTTTTGATTTTGCCAATGTAAAAAAACAGATACATTAGGCTGGGTTGCTTTAGTGAACATTTTAATAACCGAGTTGGCATTCTCAAAATCTTTCTTTCTAAAATTATACTCTTTAGGAAAATTTGTTTTAAAAACATGTCCAAAAACAACCAATTCTTTTTCATTAGCATAACCGCGATATAATTGCAGAATAGAATTCATTAAATTTATTACATTTGGATTGGATTTACAAATTACACTATTTTCAACAAAATAACCATGTTAAATACCAAAAGAATTTTTTTATTTATCGTTAATCCAATCTCTGGAAATGTAGATAAAACTGAATTAATGCACGATGTTTTAGCCTTTGCAACCAAATATAATATAGAAATTATTCCCTACATAACAGTAGGAAATGCTTCTGATGAAAATGCTATTACGGCTTTATATAAAAAATTCCAACCAGAGCGAGTAATAGTAGCTGGTGGTGATGGTACAATTAAGCAAGTAGCAGAAATTTTACAGAATGAACACGTAATATTCGGAATTATTCCTGTTGGTTCGGCTAATGGATTGTCAGTAGATTTAAACCTTCCGAAACGTTTAAAAGACAATTTTTACATCGCGTTTCTTCATAATCCAATCGCAATGGATATGATTTCTATAAACGGACAAATTTGTTTGCATCTAAGCGATTTAGGATTAAATGCCACATTAGTAAAAAACTACGAAGCCAGTTCTACAAGAGGAAAAGTAGGGTATGCAATGCAAATTATGACCACAATAAGAGAAGACGAACTGCCTTTCACGGTAACTATAAACGCAAATAATCAAGAATATAAGACCGAAGCTCGAATGGTAGTTATTGCCAACTCACAAAAATATGGAACGGGAGTTACCATAAATCCTTATGGACTCGTGAATGATGGTGTTTTTGAAATCGTAATTCTTAAAACACTTGATATAATTACCTTGACCAAAATACTATCTGGTAACATGGCAATTATTACAGATGAAATAGAAATAATTTCAACTACACATGCCAAAATTACCACCAACGAACCAACTAGTTTTCAGGTCGATGGTGAATATCATGGAGAACAAAGTGTATTGCATGTAACCTTATTAGAAAATAAATTTAATGTAGCTGTACCATAAATACTTTTTTTTAAAGCTTAATCTCGCTGTACATTCCAAGAAAACCAAGAAAAATAAATTTTTTAAACTGCAAAAAGAAGCTTCTTGCAGTCGCTCTTTTTACCGAAAAAAATTGATATTTTTCTTGGTTTTGCTTTCCATTACCATCAAGGCTATAAACAAAATTAGTGATGAAACTAAATCGTAATACTTTACAAAAATATCCCAAAATCGGACTGCTAATTTCTGTACTTATAGTAATTCCGGTAGGATTGAGTTATGGCTTTTTCCCAGAATTTATTCTACAAGAAGCGCCAATAAATAATAATTTAGATAGTTTTAATAAAGCCGTAATGGGAATATATCTTGTATTTGGGCTATATTGGCTGCTTGCAATAATTCAATCCAAGTTTCTAAAAGTAGCATTAACCCTAAATATGCTATTTATGTTTGGATTATTTTTTGGCAGAATGGTGAGTTTATTTGCAATGGGTTTGCCATCTAACTTATTTATTGTTGGTACAATAGGCGAATTATTTTTGGCGGTATATAGTTTTATACAACTACAAGAATCAAAAAAGTAAAGTAATTATAATTCTTTATAAGGATGTCTTTGTATCCATAATGTTTTAGGTTCAAGGATATTAAATAACTTTGGCATAAATGGTTGAATTATTTTAGCACTATGCAAAATAAATCCAAAAGAATTAACCGGTTTTGCACCCACAGAACTTTTAATTTCTAACGCAGTTCTTCCAAAAATAATCGATTGGTATTTTTTAGTAATAGCAAATCCGATCATATCATACAACATGTTTAAATATAGCATTTTGTCTTTCTGATGATCAGAATCATATCCCAAAAAATAAGTTTCAAGAGTAGAACCATTTTTTAGTAAAGTATTAAACCCAATTAGTGTATTATCTAAAAAGTAACCATAAATTAAAAAATCTTCTCCTAGTTTTACTTTTAAAGTTTCAAAATGATTTTCTGCTAAATAAAAAGTATTAAATGGAGCATTGCTAGCAACGTTGCGATACAATTTGTAAATAGTTTTATGGTGCGTTTTTATATCAGATAAATTCAATTGTTTTTTTTGAATAGTACTACTTTTTTTTCTCGCTCGTTTATATTGGTCGCGGTATTTTTTACTCAAATTAGCCACATAATCTGCTTCAAATGTCCAATCTTTTTTAACTTCAAAAAGCATATTTGGTTGTACAGAAAACGAATAATAATGTGGTAAAACTTCGGTAGTTGCAGAAAGATCTTCTTTACTTCTAAAATCTTTAAAAACAGTAAGATGTACTTTTTTATTTTGTCTTAAAAGTTGGTTTTTCAATTCAGTTGCAGCTAGAGATAAAGTATTAAAAATTTCTGTTTCAGTAAGTTTTCCGTTGCTAGCAAAGGCATTTTGTCCGGTTAGCAGATTGTTTCCGATAAAAAGTACCGTGCCAGCAAAATTTCTAAAAATAAAGTCTCTAATTTTCTTTTTAATACACGAATCTCTATCGCCAAAAGACTCTAATTTTTGAACTTCTAAAAGTTGCATTATTGCAACTGCAGCTAATGAATTATTTTTAAATATACCCACATAAAAACACTGCATATTTTTGGGTTTAGAAATTTGTAATACTTCTAAAAATTCTTTTTTAAGAAAAAGGTTGTTATGAGCAATTTGGTTCCAAAATTCTGGCAAATCTAAAAGATCAGTATGTAAAGTATACGTAGGTAAATCCAAACAGTTTTTTTTCAAATTTAATCAAAAAAGTTAAAGTCTTTGTCATACCGTTTTGTTTTTGTTACGTTTAATAAAATTTAAAGAATGAAAGTTTATACTAAAAAAGAGTTTACAGCGAAATGTAAAGAATGTAAAGAATGGAATTTTACCAAAAACGGAATTCGACGTAAGCTATCATTTGATAACTTTGTTGGAGCATTTGGGTTTTTGACTAAAGTTGCTATTTTAGCAGAAAAGGCAAGTCATCATCCAGAAATCAAAAATGTGTATAATAAAGTTACTATAACACTAACAACTCATGATGCTGATGGTGTCACCAATAAAGATATAGATCTTGCAAAAAAAATTGACAATTTGCTTTAAAACCGAGTATTCATTTTTTACGTAAATATTCGTCTATAACCAAATTTGATGATTGCACCTAAATTCCCTACAAACGAAACAGCAAGGCAAAAAGCGGTAGATACCTATGCAAGACCTACCAAACTTTCTAAAGAAATTTACGATAATATTACTAGTTTAGTAGCAATTATATGTAAAATTCCTTATGCTGTTATATCTATTTTAGACCAGGACAGAAATGAATTTTATTCTAGTTATGGTATGAAAATAAACAACACATCAAGAGCTAAATCTTTTTGCGGCCATACCATTTTGTCAGAAGAAGAGATAACCATAGTTTATGACGCTGCTGTAGACGAACGCTTTTTAGACAATCCTTTTGTAACCAACAGTATAGTAAAATTTTATGCTGGAGTTCCTATAGTAACACAAGAAGGATACAAATTAGGAACTTTATGTGTTTATGATACCGTCATCAGAAACTTGTCAGATGAGCAAATACAAGCGCTAAAATTATTGGCTAAGCAAGTCATGACTCTATTTGAGTCGGATAGAAAGAATAGAATTTTAAGTGAATTGCAGTTACTACTAGAACGTAAAAATTCTGATCTAGAAAAGTTTGCAGTAGTAGTTTCACACGATTTAAAATCTCCTTTAGCCAATGTTGTATCTTTAACCAATTTGTTGGAAGAAGAAAATAAAGAAAATTTTAATGATGACTCTAGGAATTATATAGATTTGATAAAGTTATCGGCTAAATCTTTAAATAATTATATTGAAGGAATTTTGATTTTTTATAAGTCAGAAGGTTTGACTGCAGAAAATAGAACTAAGGTTAATTTACTAGATTTTATAAAAGAAATTAAAGGAAGTATTAGTGTAAATTCACAAGTTTCTATTGGCATAAATTCAAGTTTAGATTTTTTACAACTTAACAAAGCCGCTTTACAACAAATATTTTTAAATCTTATCTCTAATTCTGTAAAGTATAATCGCTCAGATAAACCTCAAATTAAAATTAAAGTTACAGAAGACTCAAAGTTTTATTATTTTGAAGTCGAAGATAACGGAATTGGAATTGAAGAGAAATATCACAAGAGTATTTTTCAATTGTTTCAGACTGCTAATATTCGAGACAATCAGGAAAACATGGGCAGCGGTATTGGTTTAGCAACTGTAAAAAAATTGATAGAAAATTTAGGTGGCAAGATTAAGTTGAATTCTACAATAAATAAAGGAACTACGTTTTATTTCACACTTTTAAAATAGTAGGAATTTTCATTAAATTAATAACTAGTTTACCAAAATAGATGTAGTTCGTCGATTAAATTTGTATCTAAACTGATAAATTAAGTATATTTGAATCTAGTTTAAACAAAATTTAAGATGAAAACATTTACCTCATTATTAATAATCGTTATTTTTGGATTTACCAGTCATGCAGAAGTTGCAAGCTCTGAAAAGGAATCTTTAATAGATTTTTATTATTCTACAAATGGTGCTAATTGGATCAAAAAATGGGATTTATCTCAACCAGTTGCAAAATGGTATGGTGTAACAGTAGAAAATGAGCATGTAACATCAATTGATTTAGGAAATAATAATTTATCAGGTAAATTAGAAAGTAGTTTTCAAAATCTAGTTTTCTTAAAAAAACTAGTACTTTGGAGAAATAATATCGAAGGAAGTTTGATTCCTGAAATAGGAAATTTAAAATCATTAGAGTATTTAAATTTAGGTTTTAATAAATTTACAGGTGTGATTCCTAGTTCGATAGGAGACATTGAAAGCCTTAAAAGCATAGAGCTTTTTATGAATCAATTTTCTGGAAAGATTCCTATCACTTTAGCCAAATTAGATAATTTAGAAGTTTTGTCTATTTTCAATAATCAGTTAGTAGGAAATATTCCTGATGCTATCTACAATTTAAAAAATATTAAAATATTACAATTAAGCAGTAATCTGCTTTCGGGTAACTTAGATTCTGAAATTGGAAAACTAACATCTCTAGAAAATTTAAGTCTCTTTGATAACAAGTTAAATGGAAAAATTCCAACAAGTATTGAAAAACTTAAAAATCTTAAGGAGATGAATCTATCTTATAATAATTTTGAAGGTACTGTTTCTTACACTATTTCTAAAATGGATGTTTTACAGTTAAAAATGGTTAATCAATATGGTATAGCAGCTAATATGAAGGTAAAAATGGAAAGAAATTCTGCTTTGGCAAATGAAGAATAAACAATAAATAATAAAAAATATTTTTGGTTAAAATCCTGTCAATTTGATGGGATTTTTTTGTGCTTTGAGAATATTGTCAGAATAAAGTAATAAAAGTGTAATTTCAAATTTTAATTGCAAATCATTTAATAGATGCTAATTGTGTATTAAAAAAATTAAAGTTTTAAAATACTTTAGAATGCAAAATTAGTATTCAACTCAATGTATTTCTTCTCCTTTTAGAATCTTGATATTTTGACTAAAAGGATAATTGCATTATAAAAAGTATAATTTAACTTATTACAAAAGTAACAGCAGGCTTAAAACTAATTATAACAAAGTATTTAAAGTAAATAAGATTTATTTTTACAACAAAAAAATCCGCATTTAGCGGATTTTTTGATACTATGAATTGATTATATCTAATCTTCGGTACCAACTAGTTTTGCAGCACTACGATAAGTATAAGTATTAAAAATATGTCTTCTTCCAAATCTTCCAGGAGATTCTGCATTTACCATTTTCACATAAATTGGTCTTGGTACACCAAAATACTCAAATTTACTACCATTTAAAAAAGATACATATAAAACTGTATCTTCAAAGTGATAATCAGAAACCTTAGAGTTGGTAATAGTATTATTGTATTCTCCTTTGTCCTTTAGTTGCGTTTCTGGAGCAATACTTACAAGAAAATGATAAGCTGTAATAATAGTTTTACTTTTCTCTTCTGCTTTCAAACGTTCTGCTTCGTCTTGCAAAGTGTCTGGGTGAATATCTTTCATGAAATTACGATAAGTAGTCTTTAACTCTTTTAAGGTAGTCGTTTTAGTACTTTTGTATAAGTTTCTGTATTCAATAATCTTTTTTGTGCTCATAACTAATTGTTCTTCAGATTGCGAATTTAAAATTCAAATTTTTGCAAAAGTAATCAAATTATTAACATATCGGTACACGAAAAAAAATAAATTAAAAAAATATTGGATTCTAGTCCGTTGTTTTAAAAATAAATAATACTTTTGCACTCTTAACGAAAGGAGGTGTCTATATTATGTTAATTATACCAATTAAAGACGGAGAAAATATCGATAGAGCATTAAAGCGCTATAAAAGAAAGTTTGATAAAACAGGAACAGTGCGTCAATTAAGATCGCGTCAAGCCTTTATTAAGCCTTCTGTAAAAAATAGAATGAAGATTCAAAAAGCAGCTTACATTCAGAACATGAAAGACGGGATGGAAAATTAATTCTAATCCATCGATTAAAATTATACGATAGTAACTTAAGTTTTATAACTTTGTTACTATCGTTTTTTTTTAAATTTATAAATATGGATAATATGTCAAATTCAAATTCCTCCTTATCCCATTTTAAAGATTATTTAGAATTAGAAAAAAAATATTCTAAAAATACCAGCTTAGCTTATTGCCAAGATATAGCCGAGTTTCAGAATTTTTTAAATGAAACGCAAAACGGAATATTGGTTAAGGATGTAATTTATGTTTTAATTCGTTCTTGGATTATTTATTTGTTAGATAATTCAAATTCATCGAAAACGATTAATAGAAAAATGGCGTCCTTAAAATGCTATTTTAATTTTTTAATTAAAACTATTCAATTGGATAGTAGTCCAATGGATACCCATAAGTCGATTCGGTTTCCTAAAATAAAGCAGATACCTTTTTCAGAAGAGGAAATGAAAAGCTTATTTAATAATTTTCCAAAAGAACAAGATTTTGTAAATACGCGGGATAGATTAATTTTGGAATTATTGTATAGTACTGGAATAAGAAGAATGGAACTAATTAACCTAAAACAGAAAAATGTTAACTTACAACAAAAAATGATAAAGGTTTTAGGCAAACGAAATAAAGAAAGATTGATTCCGTTAATTCCAAGTTTGATTCCTTTTTTGAATTCATATATGGTTCAGAAAAATGAACAGATTGGAGATTTGAATTCAACTTATTTATTTGTGAATAAGAAAAACGGAAAAATAAGTGAGACATTAGTATATAGACTTGTGAAAAAACATTTAAGTTTTGTTTCTGAGAAAGTAAAAAAAAGTCCACACATGCTTCGACATTCATTCGCAACCCATTTAATAAATAATGGTGCAGGAATAAATTCTGTAAAAGAGTTGTTAGGACATTCTTCATTAGCTTCTACTCAGGTTTATGCGCATTCTAATCTAAAAGAATTGCAAAATGCCTATAAAAATGCCCACCCAAGAAATAAAGACAGAACCGGAAACTAACAAAATCCTCCTATTCTAATTTTAAATAGGTTACTGTTTGTAGTTATGCGTTTCTAATGAAAAAATTTTATAAAAATATTTTTTATTAAAAAATAAAATAGCTACATTTGCAGTCCGTTAGAAATAGCGACTTTTTTTATTGATATTGCCAGCGTAGCTCAGTTGGCTAGAGCAGCTGATTTGTAATCAGCAGGTCGTGGGTTCGAGTCCCTCCGCCGGCTCTTTTTTTTCCAATTAAATTGGATTAGTTCATGGTTTTATTGATAAAAAAAACGGGGAGATACTCAAGCGGCCAACGAGGGCAGACTGTAAATCTGCTGTGAAAACTTCGCAGGTTCGAATCCTGCTCTCCCCACGTAATTTTCGAATGCTTAAAATAGTATTTGAAAAAGAAATATTTCTCTGCCGGTGTAGCTCAGGGGTAGAGTGCTTCCTTGGTAAGGAAGAGGTCTCGGGTTCAATTCCCGACATTGGCTCAAAAAAAATTTGAACACTAATAAATTAATAAAGATTAAAAATAAGTAAAATGGCAAAAGAAACCTTTAATCGTTCGAAACCGCACTTAAATATAGGTACAATCGGACACGTAGATCACGGAAAAACTACATTAACTGCTGCAATCACTAAAGTATTGTCTGATGCTGGTTACTGTCAAGCTAAATCTTTTGATCAAATTGATAATGCTCCTGAAGAAAAAGAAAGAGGTATTACAATTAACACTTCACACGTAGAGTATGAAACAGCTAATCGTCATTACGCTCACGTTGACTGTCCAGGTCACGCGGATTACGTGAAAAACATGGTTACTGGTGCTGCTCAAATGGATGGTGCTATCTTAGTAGTCGCTGCTACAGATGGTCCAATGCCACAAACACGTGAACACATCCTTTTAGGAAGACAAGTAGGTATTCCTAGAATTGTTGTTTTTATGAATAAAGTAGACATGGTTGATGACGCTGAGTTGTTAGAGCTTGTTGAAATGGAAATTAGAGATTTGTTATCTTTCTACGAATATGATGGTGATAATGGTCCAGTTATTCAAGGTTCTGCTTTAGGAGGATTGAATAGTGATCCAAATTGGGTACCTAAAATTCTTGAATTGATGGAAGCTGTTGATACTTGGATCGAAGAGCCAATACGTGATACTGCAAAGCCTTTCTTGATGCCAGTTGAGGATTCATTTACAATTACAGGTCGTGGAACTGTTGCTACAGGTCGTATCGAAACAGGTATTGCTAATACAGGAGATCCAGTTGAAATCATTGGTATGGGAGCTGAAAAATTAACTTCTACTATCACAGGAGTTGAGATGTTCCGTAAAATCCTTGACAGAGGAGAAGCTGGTGATAACGTAGGTTTATTATTAAGAGGTATTGATAAAGCAGATATCAAAAGAGGTATGGTTATTATCAAGCCAGGTTCTGTTAAGCCGCACGCTACTTTCAAAGCAGAGGTTTATATCTTGAAAAAAGAAGAAGGTGGTCGTCATACTCCATTTCATAATAACTACCGTCCACAGTTTTACGTACGTACAACTGACGTAACGGGTGTTATTACTTTGCCAGAAGGAGTAGAGATGGTTATGCCAGGAGATAACTTAACGATTAATGTTGCTTTGTTAAGCCCAATAGCAATGAATGTAGGTTTACGTTTTGCTATCCGTGAAGGTGGTAGAACCGTAGGTGCGGGTCAAGTAACTGAGATTGTTGCATAATTTCAAAAAATAAATAAATTAAACCAGTATTGTTGTAAGACAATACTGGTTTTTATAATACGGGCGTAGTTCAAGGGTAGAATAGCGGTCTCCAAAACCGTTGATGGGGGTTCGAATCCCTCCGCCCGTGCAAATAAAACAATATCATGTCAAAAGTTTTAAATTATTTTTCAGAGTCTTTCGAGGAGCTTAAATCGAATGTTACTTGGCCAGAATGGGTAGAGGTTCAAAAGTTGACAATTATTGTGGCTATATTTTCTATCGTTTTCGCATTAGCAACATGGGGAGTAGATGAGTTTTTTGCTAAAACTATCGAAGGTTTCTTTAATTGGTTTAAGGGATAAAAAGTAAGTAATTATGGCAGAAAATAATATTAAAAAGTGGTATGTTGTCCGTGCCGTAAGTGGTCAGGAAAATAAGGTTAAATCTTACATCGAAACTGAAATTTCTCGTTTAGGTTTAGAAGATTTTGTTGAACAGGTTCTTGTACCGACAGAAAAGGTTGTTCAAGTTAGAGACGGCAAGAAAATAACTAAGGACAAAGTATATTTTCCAGGTTACGTGATGATAGAAGCTAATTTAGTTGGAGAAATTCCACATATTATAAAATCAATTACAAGCGTTATTGGATTTCTTGGAGAAGTCAAAAATGGTGATCCAGTGCCTTTAAGAATGTCCGAAGTAAACAGGATGTTAGGTAAAGTGGATGAGTTAGCGGTTAATGTTGATGCCCAAAGTATTCCATTTAAATTAGAAGAAACTGTCAAAGTAATTGATGGGCCATTTAACGGTTTTAATGGAACTATTGAGAAAATAAATGAAGAAAAGCGTAAATTAGAAGTAATGGTGAAAATTTTCGGAAGAAAAACACCGTTGGAATTGAGTTTTATGCAAGTAGAAAAAGTATAATTTTGTTACAAATATAATTACAAATCGCGTCTATCGCTTCCAATGAAGGCGTGTTAAATTTTTAAACAATGGCTAAAGAGATTAGTAAAGTAGTTAAACTACAAGTTAAGGGAGGTGCTGCGAATCCATCGCCACCGGTTGGACCTGCTCTTGGAGCTGCCGGTGTTAATATCATGGAGTTCTGTAAGCAATTCAATGCGAGAACCCAAGACCAACCTGGCAAAGTTTTACCTGTACAAATTACAGTGTACAAAGACAAATCATTTGATTTTGTTGTAAAAACTCCACCAGCAGCAGTACAATTATTAGATGCTGCAAAATTAAAGTCAGGATCGGGAGAGCCTAATAGAAAAAAAGTAGCAAGTGTTACTTGGGATCAAATTAGGTCTATCGCAGAAGACAAAATGGTAGATTTAAATTCATTCACAGCAGAATCTGCTATGAGTATGATTGCAGGTACTGCACGATCTATGGGTATAACTGTAAGTGGAGATTCTCCAATTAAAAAAGGGTAAAACATGGCAAAATTAACAAAAAAACAAAAAGAAGCCGCATCAAAAATTGAAAAGAATAAATTGTATTCTTTGAAGGATGCTTCGTCTTTATTGAAAGAAGTCGCTTCTGCTAAGTTTGACGAGTCCGTTGATATCGCAGTAAAGTTAGGAGTTGATCCTAGAAAAGCAAATCAAATGGTTCGTGGTGTTGTAACACTTCCACACGGAACGGGTAAAGATACTAAGGTTTTGGCTTTGGTTACTCCAGACAAAGAGGAAGAAGCAAAAGCAGCTGGTGCAGACTACGTAGGTTTGGATGACTATTTACAAAAGATCAAAGATGGTTGGACAGATGTTGATGTAATCATCACTATGCCTTCAATCATGGGTAAATTAGGTCCGTTAGGACGTGTTTTAGGACCAAGAGGTTTAATGCCAAATCCTAAAACAGGAACAGTTACTATGGAAATCGGAAAAGCTGTTGCAGAAGTAAAAGCTGGTAAAATCGACTTTAAAGTTGACAAAACTGGAATTGTTCATGCAGGAATAGGTCGAATCTCTTTTGATTCTGCTAAGATTGTAGAGAATGCTGCAGAAATTATTCAAACATTACTAAAACTTAAACCAACAGCGGCCAAAGGTACTTATATTAAGTCGATATATTTATCAAGTACAATGGGTCCAGGTATCGCTTTAGATCCTAAAGCTGTATAATTGGTAGTTAAACAAATTTTATTATGACTAGAGAAGAAAAATCAATCGCGATAGAAGATTTAACTGCAAAGTTAGCCAGTAGCAATATTATATATATTGCCGATACTTCAGGATTAAATGCTGAAACTACTTCAAACCTAAGAAGAGCTTGTTTCAAAGCTGGAATTAAATTAGAAGTTGTTAAGAATACATTGCTTGAAAAAGCAATGGAAGCCTCATCAAATGATTATGGTGATTTACCTACTGTTTTAAAAGGAAATTCATCCATATTAATTTCAGAAATAGCAAATGCACCAGCAAAAATTATTAAGGATTTCCGAAAAAAATCGGATAAACCAGTTTTTAAAGGGGCATTTATCAATAACGAAATTTATATTGGGGATAGTTTATTAGATTCATTGGCATCCCTCAAATCTAAAGAAGAAGTTATCGGAGAAATCATTGGATTACTTCAATCGCCTGCTAAACGAATTATTGCAGCATTACTAAACAATGCTGAACTAAAAGGTGAAGCAGCAGAATAATTAGCGCACAAAATAAACAAAAATAGAATTAAAAACATTTTAAACGATAGAAAAAATGGCAGATTTGAAACAATTCGCAGAACAATTAGTTAACTTAACTGTAAAAGAAGTTAACGATCTAGCAAC